>CBDVBE010000051.1:0-22387 GCA_965372145.1 uncultured bacterium
TCTCAGGCGCAGGAGATTGCTTCGCTTCGCTCGCAATGACATTATTAAAAAATATACCTTAATAGTTACCTTTTTCAATTGATTCAAGCCCCGTAATACTTCTCTATCTCTTCCTCAGTAATACGATGGAGCTCTTCAACCGGAAGGGTGCGTAGTACATCCCATCCGATATCAAGCGTTTCTTCAATGCTCCTGTCTTCATCAGTCCGCTGTGAAACAAACCGTCCCTCGAATTCTTTTCCGAATTCGAGATAATGATGGTCAAGCGGTGTCAACTCCTCCTCACCGATAACCGATGCCAGGTTACGGACATCCTTGACATAACTGTAAGCCGCAAAAAGCTGACTCGCCAGGTGCGGATGATCCTCACGGGTCATACCTTCACCGATACCGTCTTTCATAAGCCGGGACAGCGAGGGTAGGCCTGCGACCGGCGGATAGATACCGCGCCCGTCCATCTCCCGCTCGAACACAATCTGCCCTTCGGTGATATAGCCGGAAAGGTCCGGTATCGGATGCGAAATGTCGTCGTTGGGCATCGTCAGAATCGGCAGGGAGGTAATCGAGCCCTTATGCTCCTTAATCATACCGGAACGCTCATATAACTCGGCCAGATCGGAGTAGAGATACCCGGGGTATCCCTTACGGGACGGTATCTCACCACGAATCGTTGAAATCTCCCGCAGTGATTCACAGTAGTTGGTCATATCGGTCATGATAATCAGTACGTGCATGTCCTCGTTAAAAGCAAGGTGCTCTGCAAGTGTCAGGGCGGTACGCGGTGTGATCAATCGTTCAATTGACGGATCATCGGCAAGGGAGAGAAAAAGGGCCACATTCTCCAGCACACCGCTCTCTTCAAATGAGCGGGTAAAGAACCGCGCGACATCATGTTTCACACCCATTGCAGCAAACACAACCGCGAATTCGGTGTCCGTTCCCCTGATCTTTGCCTGACGGGCAATCTGGGCTGCCAGCTCATTGTGCGGCAGGCCGTTACCGGAAAATATCGGAAGCTTCTGCCCCCTGATAAGGGTATTCATCCCGTCAATGGTTGAAATACCGGTCTGGATAAAATCCCTTGGATAGAGGCGGGCAGTAGGATTTATTGCCATACCGTTGACATCCAGTTCAACATCACATCGCTGCGGCGGGCCGCCGTCAATGGGCTGTCCCAGGCCGTTAAATACCCTGCCGAGCATCTCCTTGGACACGGCAAGCCGGAGCGGCTCTCCACAGAATCTGATCCGCGATCCGGGCAGGGTTAAGCCTGATGTCCCTTCAAATATCTGGGCAACAACCATATCCGTTGAGGTTTCCAGCACAATGCCGAGCCGGATATTTCCTCTGGTATCGATACATTCAATAAGTTCACGGTACCCGACCGGATGTGTTTTACCGATAAAAATAAGCGGCCCGTCAATCTTATCAACACCGATATATTCACGCCCCTGCAGAAGGGTACTGTCCATATCTTTATTATAAACTGTCTCGGGCATATACAGACTCCAGTTGATCAAAAGAACGTTCAAGCCGTGCTTCTATGCTGTCAAGTTTCGACAAATCATCATTCGGCACGGTAAATTTCATTTTTATGATATCCTGATATACTTTCATTTTTCTCAATTTGACAATGGTGGCTCCACGCTTGATGGCTTCCGAGCCTCTCCGCCAGTAGGTTACAATGATATGCAGCATCTTTACCTGTTTTTCAGGTACAGAGAACATATCGATTTTATCATAGGCATTCTGCTGGAGAAAGGCATTTTTAAAAAGGGTACACACATCCAGCACAAACCGCTGCGTATCAGGCAATGCATCGGGACCGACCAGTTTTACCACCTGTTGGAGTTTCACTTCCCGATGCAGCAGATCCATTATCTCCGTACGATCTTCCTGCCACGTGGAGGTAATATTCTCTTCCCACCAGGCGCTCATTTCTGTGAGATATTCACTGTAACTATCCAGCCATGAGATTGCCGGATAGTGCCGTGCATTGGCAAGCTGCCGATCGAGCCCCCAGAAGCAGCGGATAAACCGTTTGGTATGCTGGGTGACCGGCTCGGAGAAGTCTCCTCCCGGCGGTGAGACCGCACCGATAATGGTTACCGAGCCTTCCTCGTTGCACAAAGCCTCCATATACCCGGCGCGCTCGTAGAATTCAGCGATCTTTGTAGGGAGATAGGCAGGAAACCCTTCTTCAGCAGGCATCTCCTCCATACGACCTGACAGCTCACGTAGCGCCTCCGCCCAGCGTGATGTTGAGTCGGCCATGACCGCGACATGATAGCCCTGATCGCGGAAATATTCCGCCATGGTTATCCCGGTATAGATACTTGCTTCACGGGCAGACACGGGCATATTGGAGGTGTTGGCGATTAATATAGTCCGCTCCATGAGGGATCTGCCTGTCCGCGGGTCAATCAGATTGGGAAATTCAGTCAGCACATCGGTGATCTCATTACCCCGCTCACCGCAGCCGATATAGACAATGATATCCGCATCGCACCACTTGGCAACGGCCTGTTGCGTCATGGTTTTACCGGTGCCGAAGCCGCCGGGGATAGCCACGGTGCCGCCCTTTGCCACAGGAAAGAGCGTATCAAGAACGCGCTGGCCGGTAATCAACGGTATATCCATTGGCAAACGGCGGTTTACCGGTCGAGCGACACGGATTGGCCAGCGGTGCATAAGGGTCAGATCCACGCTCCCTTCACCGGTCCGGACTACCCCGATTTTCTCGTCAACGGTATAGTCGCCTTCCGAAACTATTGATTCCAGATCACCGTTAACCTCGGGCGGGACGAGAATTTTGTGTTCAACCTTTTCGGTTTCCTGCACCGTTCCGATAATCATACCCTTATATATCTTTGCTCCCATTTCAATGGCAGGTACAAAGTGCCACTTCTTTTCGCGCTCCAGCGAGGGCACGGACACACCGCGCTCAATGTAAATACCTGAAATAGCCCGTATTTTTTCAAGCGGCCGCTGGATACCGTCATAGATAGTACCGATCATGCCCGGCCCCAGCTCAACAGAGATCTGCATGCTGGTACCGTATACCGGATTCAGCGGCGCAATACCGGTGGTGTTTTCATACACCTGTATGATCGCACTGTCATTCTCAAGCTTGATAATTTCACCGATAAGCCTTTCTTCGCCGACCCTGACAAGCTCAAACATCATGGCATCGGTAATACCCATCACTTCAATAACCGGGCCGTTTACCCGTCGCACTTTGCCAATTATTCGTTCATCCATGGTTCTATTCTCGATTTAATAGATTCATTTTTTTTCTTTAAAAGTCCCCTGCGGGGGCTTTGTGGGGCGCAGTTAGTGAAAGCGTTGAAGCTTTTTACACCCCTTCATCTATAAATAAATTGTCGTAAATATGTTTTCTGATTTCACGCTGTTTCCGCAGCATGCGTGTATGAACCTGATTGTTAAAAGCGGTCCGGCCGTCCTTTGCAGTAAGAACCACACCCTGCGAGCGGAGTGGTTGTTCTTCAGACACTTTTAACACCATACCGAAACCAACTATCTCCTTAATCCGTTTCTCAGTCTCTTCAATAAATTTCTTATCCAACAACGCTCGTTCATCTTTGGAAGTATTTATTACCGCCTGCTCAGTACCCAGCCCTGCAGCAGCTTCAACAATCCAGTTCTGAAGGATATCCCGGTATTCCGGTTTTATTATCAATGCGCGCAGCTCTTTTTGCACACTGCTCAGCATCTCTTTCATAACCCTATCACGGAGACGCATGACCCGGCGTTTCACTTCCACATCAACGCCCGAAAGCACCTTCTTTTTTATAGCCTCCGCCTGCTGCTCTGCTTTCTTTTCAGCCTCGTTGAGAATAGACTCTATCTGTTGGCCGATATTTTTCCTCCGCTCCTCAGCCTGTTTTTCAGCGTCAGCAATAACCGTTTCAGCCTCAGATTTCGCATCCTTCTCAATACCGGATATCAGAGCTTCTTTTCCATTTTCTACAGATTCCATAATTAATTACTCGTTATTAGGTTATGATTACAATGCCCATTTCGTTATTGGGTAAGGTTTTTGTTTTTTTTACGTAACCGTTACCGGTTTCTACTTTATAAGTTTATCCCAATCGCCGCATTCACCATTTCGCGAATACTCTTTCGACCGGGCAAGTTGCCACGTCGATCGGGAATTTCAATGATCAATGGAAAATTCTGGGTAAATATATACTTGTCAACAATCGGCCTGATAAAATCTGCGGCCCGTTCGGTAATGATAACGATACCAACCTCTTTATCTGAAAGTGCCTTTTGAAACGCCTGTTTCGTTCCGTCAGTATCACGCACAACACGGCCCTGTACCCCAACCATACCGAGGCCAAGAACCGTATCCTCATCACCGATAACAAAGTACTTCATTCTTTATTCTTTATTCTGATTTCTGATTTCTCTCTATATCTTCCCAAGAATCATAAGTGCAGTGATGAATCCAAACACCACAAGGCCTTCTGCCAGAGCAACAAAGATAAGCGCCTGACCCGCAATCTCAGGCTTTTCAGCTATCGCGCCCATTGCAGCAGCACCAACATGAGAAATTGCAATACCCGCGCCAATCGCTCCAAGGCCAAAGGCAATAGCGGCTGCAACAAGACCGAACTTCGCCACATCAGCCTCTTCCTTTGTCATTGCCTGTACCACCGCCTCACCTTCCTGATGTTGCGCATATACTCTTACACTGAAGACCGTGGTGACAATAGCAACTGCAGTAAAGAGCATTACCACACTCTGAATGATCTGCGATTTTAACCGTTTTTGGGGATTATCCATGAAACTCCTCCTTTATTAATCACGGCTACTCAGGGAAACCGGTGAGTATAGTTTCCCGGTGCCATGGAAAAATTTTGTAAAAAATTCATAGTAATTCAGACGCAGGGCCTGAATACCTGCAGTGAGGCCTTCAAGGCCGATTACCAATATATTTCCAGCAATGAGAATGAGTATGGCGCCGATTCCCTTTCCACCGGTCATATCAGCAAGGGTAAAAAAGGAGATCATAAGGCTGGCATGTGCAATACCCAATCCTGCGACTCGCATGAATGAGAGTGTATTGGACAGATAGCCGCTGAATACTTCAAGCAGTTCAACAACCCACTCCATTGCGAAATTAAGCGGTGTAAACAGTGTAAACTTTACTTCAGCGCCCTCCTTCCTGTGTTTCAAAAAATGTAACGGCTCCTTAACAAACATTAACAGTGACGGTAAGCCGATAAGTATAAAGAGTATATTCGCATCTGGAAATGTTTTGTACTGGTGTGCGACCATATACCAGGCGGTATAAATACCGCCGATATATATCCATCCGCCCATGATGCCGCCTTTATCGAACAGCAGCTCCAGCCATTTCTTTTTTCGTATGAGATTAATCCAATTGAATGCCAATCCGAGGGCAATGACCGAAATCCCGAAAAATATCGTGATGGCAAGAATATCATAAACATCCTGTATCAGGGAGCCTTCCTGGCTGTGGCCGGAGACAATGCCGTGAAAATCAAACCAGAGCGGTTTTAACCAGGCCATACCGAAATAGGATCCGAACAGCGTGCCGAACAGTATTGATGATGTTCCACACCATATAATAAGATGGGAAAGGTTTAATAAACCCTCTTTCATCTTTTTCTTTTTAAAAATGGAAGCGCTCAGAGAACCCAGGAGCACGAGTAGTGCTCCCTGACCGACATCCGCAAACATGAGACCGAACATAATCATGTAAATCGGCATGACAAACGGAGTCGGGTCTATAGTGCCGTATTCCGGGATACCAAAATTACTCACGAGCATCTGAAAAGGAGCCAGTACCTTAGGATTGCGAAACTGGACCGGCGGCTTCTGTCTGTCGGCCAGCTCTTTTTCCGCTTCATGCCATTCAAGGTAACAACGCCCTTCAGATGCTGCCATGATTTTTTTAGTCAGGATATCCTTTTTTGATGACGGGAGCCATCCGGAAAAAATCATGGTACGTGATGAGCGCAGGAAGTAGGACTGGATGCGATACATGAGCTCATTCACACGCAGGTTAATCCACACCTGCTTCAGCCGCTCGCTCTCTTTTTTAATAAGCTCATCCGCTTCATTGCTCAGTTTTTTCTGCTCTTTTATAAGCAGGGTAAGCTTGGACGAAAGGTCCTTAGAGATATCTGCTTTGAGACTGCTCATGTCCCGCGGCAATTCAACTGTTGACCAGCCGACATTGTCAAGGATATCTTCTACCTGCCGGGTATCACGTTTCATTGAAATAACAAGCAGGTGCGTACGGTCTCCATCTTCACCGATAGGAAGCTCCACTGATGGAATATCGCGCATATCATCCTGCAGCCGACGCAGATTACCGGTGGGGATCTTGCCAATCCGTATGGAAATAAATGAGTGCCGGGAGCTGAGTGCAACATCGGAGAGACCCAGTCCATACATCGCAACCTGCCGCTTGATATCCTCCAGTTTCAACACTTCCTGCTGCACCACCCGCTGGCGCTCTCTGATCCGCTCCCGTTCCCCGGAGAGTGTATCCAGTTTCTTCATCTCTTCTTCAACATTGACCGGCACACGGTTGTTTAAATCGATCTCTTTCGGCGGGTTTGGATAGATACCGACCGGATGGAGAAATCCCTCTATTCGTTTTCGTAATTCAGAAACATCGGTCAGAAAGGCCTGTATATTCACTTCATCCAGTTGTTCTGAAAAAGTACCTTCAACTTTAGAGATATTAACAAACTGCATGACCCCTTCACGAAGAAGGACTTCTGTCACATTCTCTACATCACGACCCAGCACAACAGCAAACAATCGTATCATTCGTGTGGTAAACATCAGATCATTCCTTCAATGCGTTCTTCAGAAATGGTATATTGCTTTGCGTTTAGCACGGTTCTTACCTGTTTAATCTCATTCCTTTTTAACATAAAATAGGAGAGAAGAATTCCAATGGTAAATGGGTATCCGGCCAGAATACGTTGTATCTCCTGTTTCATAATCTGCTCCAGTACCCGGTCAATAAGAAGGAACCGTGATGAGCTGTCCGGTACCCGGGCTGTAAGCAATGTTGATAAACCGGGATAATTCTTTTTTACAACACCCTGCAGGATGCCGGTTACATTCTGTACGGAATAGGTGTCCTGAATCAACTCGGAGCCAAGATTGAAACCGCTGGGAATAATAAGCTCAAGTACGTCATCAAGCGGAAGTGAATAAAAGTTCTTAAACCGCATGATCCAGTTGACATTCTGCAAATCAATCTCAACGCCAATCAATCGAAGAGCTTCTTTGCGGTCTGTTTTACTGAGGCTGTTGGTCTGATAAATCAGATTCTTATAAAAGAAATGGTCAAGAGCAACTTCAAGACGGAATAGTGAACCGTCCTGCATAACCCGTTCTTTATAGTCGTCAACAATAGAACCATACGGGGTTGATTTCAACGCTTTCGCAATATCATCCAGACTGTCTGCATTGACAATTGCATCAATGGCAAGATCATGATTGACTTTATCATAGAGAATATAGTGAACCGTTTCGTCAATGGAGCGTTTACGGATTTTCCGGTCAAAGAAAAGACGTATGGCGTTTTTAAGATTATCTATCTCGTAGCGGTAGAGCAGTGCGTGGACGAAGTTCCGTGTCTCTTTATGGACATACTTTTCTATAGTCACATACACACTAATTTCATTTTTCACCAGCGCCAGTTCACCGAGCTTCAAATCGCCGGAGGTTGAGTAACTATCCCCAAGCACATTAAAGGGGGTATCATGCAGCAATCCCAGTGCCTCATCGAGCGAACCGGCCCGTATCATCTGCTGCAGCGTCTCCTCGGAGAGAAGCTTACTGATACGGGCACGTACCTTTGCATTAATAAACGCATATTTTGCTAACGGACCAGCCATCAGCCCTATCCCTTTTCATACCCGGTGGTAATAATCTGCCGGGTAATCTCCTTTATAAATTTTTCTATTTTATCTTTATTCTTTTCCAAAAACTCATTGCTGCTCTCCTCCGCCCCTTTCAGCTTGCCTTCACGAATTTTTCCGGCATCCTCCCGGGCCTGTCCTGCAGAATCATGAATACGTTTCTGTGCCTGTTGCCGTGCATCAGCTAATTTATCAGATATCTCATTTTCAGCGTTCTGTCTGATTTCCTGGGCTTTCCGGCGGGCATCCTGAATGATTTTATCAACGTTTTTTTCTACGGCAAGTACTTCTTCGAGGATTTTCTCCATTAAATTCTCTCCAAAAGGTAGTTTTTTGGATTCAAGTCAGTAGATAAATATACGCCATGCCATAGAAGATACTGATACAAAAACGCAACTTGGAATTATCGGTTTACTCAGTCCGGAATCAACATTCGCTCAAGTCGATCAAGTAACTTTTGTGCGATTTTTTCCGCATTAATTTCACTTGAAGCGGATGTCGTGGCATCAACGGTCGTCTCTTTCTGGGACCAGTCGTCTCCGCTCACTGTGGCGATGAATAGGTAGGGTTGCATATCACTATTTTCTTTCTCACTCATCTCTGAAATAACCTGCTGAACCTTACGTGAAACAGCCCCTCGTTTTACTGCATTCATTACCAGGATAGCATCGTACCGCTCTGTGTTCTGAGCGGTAAAATGTTTCAGTTTAATACTATCGACAGCATACCCGTTTTCCTCAAAACGTTTCTTTACCCGTTCTGCAACATTATACTCCAACCCACTGTTTCCTTTTGCGATAAGGATCCTTTTACTTGGAGTATCACTTTGAAGCACTAAGGTATCTTCCTGACTAAAAACGGATACTATGACACTCATACATATCACTATACAAACTGAAAAAAGCGATATCCTTTTAACAATGTATTGCATTAACTGCTCCTGTCCCATTTTGTAGAAATCTCTTAAGAATCCTTGTTCGTAAGTACTATGACTTAATGTCGTTCTCGTTCTCGTTCCCGGGTTATTATTGATCTTTCGAGGACGAGGAGGAGGACGAGCTGTTTTGCTAAAGATAGTTATTTCTATTGTGTAAACGCAACACGCACAATCTTCAGTTTCCCACTCTCCGCAATTGCCCATGCCACATCACCGTTGGGCAGGGTAACAAAATCATCACCAATATTAAAGGTATCATCAAGCCTGTCCGGCCCGATAATTACATTACCTGCAAAGTCACATGCAACAGCGAAAGTTGTATCAACTTTGGAATTTTTATCATAGATATTCCACGCAACAAATACCAGTGAATCGCCATACTGCGCGGCGTTTACCCGGTTCAGTTTCTTCGAAGTACCTTTTTTGTTTTCTGTCAGCCATACGGTCCTGAGCACAGTACCGTCAGCATCAACGCACATGAAACCGGCATCGGTAGTATCCCTCCCCTGGGGAGAACAGAACGCGACAACATACCCCTCATCCAGAATAACAAGTCCACCCAGATCGCCGTTTGCCCAGCCTCCCATGTTGGCATCCAGTTGCATAATGGTCTTTTTGTTTATTTCGCCGACACGCTGGAATGTTATTCCCTTGGGATAGGCGTCGCCAAGTGAAACGGTCACAAACGCCTCCCCGTCATGATCGATTCGTTCGTCCAGACTATGGGACGTTCCCCAGTTCCACCCGCCGGAGAGTGTATTGCCGGCAGTATCAAGAAATACCAGCATATCACCCTGGTGAACTTCTGCTGAGTCCGGATTCTCACTGAACTGCTGCTGGTGGGCATAATAGGAAGCATATTTACTATCAGCAAAATGGAGACGGCTCGAGCCGAAGGCCATGGGATCGAACTTTGCCTGGTACTCCCATTCCGGCTTAAATCCAATCAACTGGGTCTCAAATTGCGGTGTGCCGTCTTCATTGAAACCCACAACAAAGAGCATGGAATCCCTTACCGCTGTGATCCCGAAACCGGTCGGGGTAACCGTAAAACCGCCGAGTACCGTGGCGATAAACATAATATCATTCCCAACAGGCTGATAGGCCTGGTCAATTTTAGTGATATGCACTGCATCGCTCTTGTCATTCCATGCGACAGCAAAGCAGGTGTCTTTCCAGGGTTTGAGAATTATCTGGGGATGCGGCGCATTGCCCCACCCGACACCATCCTTATCCTCAACAGGATCAACCGACACATCAATCGTATGGCTGGTAACTGTAAAGCCGCTTGCTGTCATGACAATATCGTGGGTGTCGATATACTTATCAATGGGTTGCCTGACTGTTGTATATCCCACTTTCGACACGATAAGGGTATCTATGGCAGCCAATTCGCGGGTCTGTGCGGTGACTGGTACAGTATTACTTATTTCTGTCGGTGAATTATTCCGGAACTTCCCCTCAAGGTACAGCTGTTTTATAACCCTCGTCCGGTCATCAATGGTAACATTAACCGCATATATCTGTGAGGAAAGTTGTTCAGTATCAATGAGCAAACGATAGTTTCCTGCTGTCAGACTCTGGTCAAGCAGTGTGGTAACACAGCGTCCTTTCAGATCGTGGAGTGTAATACTGACCTGTTGCACTGATTTCTTACAGGTGAACAACAGGACATTGCCATGCATATAGGGCTGGTTTACCATGCCTTGTTTGCCGGTATTGCTTAAAATGACCAGGTCCCCTCTCAGCTCATACTTTCCCGATGCATTGGTCCAGGTAGCAAGGTTTTGATCCTTAAGGGATACTATTACCTGGGGCAGCGGCTGGCCGCCGGTGTCGGTAACAGTACCGGTCAGGAGAATATCCTGTGCGTTAATCAAGAAACCGGATAAAATGATAATAGGTAGAATCTGTTTCATTTTCATACTAAGCTCTCTCCCTTTCATTTAAATATTCTACCATAAAGACAGAATATTATAAAGATACCCAATAATCTAATAAATTCAATAATCATCGCATATTATTTGTTTAATTTTTTCAGAGTTAAGTAAAAAGTATATAAAATAGAGAGAAAAATATATAGGGCGTTACGGAAATGACCTCACTCCTGCCAACTTGTGCTATCGCACGGCAGCTCTCCTTTTAAAGGAGAGTGTGTAAATTTTGAAGTGGTCATTATATAGATTTCCGCCGGGCTCTTCCGTGACTTCGGTCCTGCTCACGCGGGACAGCTTCGCTTCACTCCGATCCCTAACGCAAAAAAAAAACGATTCTGAATCCTCAACTATGAATCTCCTGAAATCTTCCGTCTTTATTACTATTTACAGACAATTCCCCAACTACTCTTAACCAATTTCCTTTGTGTTAATCTTTCAGGAAGGTTATTTTTCTAATAATTACACAATCGCTGACCAACGCATTAACAAATTAAAAAACGGGAGAATTTATGCTTGCCTCAATAGAAGAATTCATTCAAGCTGCGGCCAACTGGCTGTGGGGTCCGCCAATGCTGCTGTTTCTTTTTCTTATCGGTGTGTACTTTACTTTACGGTTGAACGGGCTCCAATTTATACAAATTCTCAGAGCCGGGAAACTGACCTATACGCAACGCACCGGCTCGGGTGAAGGCAATATTACTCCCCTGCAATCGTTTTACGGTGCGCTGGCTGCCCTGATTGGCAATGGAAACCTTGCTGGTGCTGCAACAGCACTTTTTATGGGTGGTCCAGGCGCATTGCTCTGGATGTGGATCGGCGCGTTTGTCGGTATGATCATCGTGTATGTCGAAACTCTTTCGTTGGCTCTTCAGCATCACAATTATATTTGGCTTTATGAAAGTGGAACTAATCTGGAGTGTCGGAGACCTTCTTAATGCCTTAACTATTATAATAAACCTTATTGCGTTGATATTTCTTGTTAAGTATGTCGTTGTTGAGACAAGGTCGTTCAGAATAAAGAGTTGATAATAATTAGTATATAGAGAAATAGATTCATAAGATTGTGATAGATTTTTTTACCCACGTGAACAGTAATCATCGTTAAATCTTTTCTATAATTCTTAGGGGGAAGGGTGAGATCCGGTTCGCTGGGTGGTTAGCTTTGTTTAGATAAAGACGGGTTGACGCGAGGAAAACCGGATTTGTCTTAACAAAGGTTATCATCCGGTGGAGCTAGCTCGCGCTGGGGGGAATTCCCCCCGGATTTCTATTTTATTTTTTATAAGTATTTTTTATCTTTAAAAATCTCCGCACATATTCTCTCTACCCTATAACTCTCAACTCATCCTTTGGAAAAGAGGTCAACACTTCCGGTCCATTTTCAGTAACCAGAATATCATCCTCAATGCGTACACCTCCATAACCGAGTATATAAATCCCCGGCTCCATAGTCATAACAATGCCCGGCTCCAATGTACATTCGACCTCTTTATTCATAAAGGGAAACTCGTGAATATCAAGGCCAAATGCATGACCCGCTATTCTTCCGGTTTCTGCAAATTCGGTTGTCTGATAAAAATCATTGATCTTATTCCAAACATCCCTGATACTATTGCCAGGCACCAGGTTGGAAATACCAATGTTATTTGCAGATAAGGTGGTGTGATACTGGCTTTCCATTTTGTCATCAGCTCTTTTGATAGCAAAGGTTCGGGTAATATCGCATATATACCCGTTGCATCGGGCACCAAAATCAATGAGCAGGAAATCACCCTCTTTCACCTTTGTATCACCATTATTGTGGTGTTGGTTAAAGGAATTTTTGCCTGCTGCAGCAATGGTATGAAACGCTTTTTCTGTCCCTTTTTCCAGCAGTAACATTTCAAGCCGTAAGGCGATCTCTTTCTCAGTCATACCCACCCTGACCTCATTCACCAGCTGTTCAAGACTGGATTCCGCAAGAGATATGGCATTTTTTATCTGGCTTATTTCACTTGTATCTTTCAGCTTTCTGAGTCCTAGAACCGGATCGTCTTTAGGCACTAAAGTGACATCAACCATGTCCTGTAATCTGGAATAGAGTGAATAGGTTATCCGGTTTGAAGTAAACGCAAGCTCCTTTATAGAAAGGCGCTCCAGCTCTTCCTTAATATTTTCAAGATAGATACCTGTTGCCAGGCGAACCTCAAGATCATCCTGTATTTCAGCCTTCGCACCTTCAAAATACCGTTCATCCGTGAGCAGCACAGCGGTATTTTCCGTGATTAGTAAAACGCCTTCCCCAGTGTATCCAGTCAAATAAAACAAACTGGTGTGATCGATAGCTTTAGGCATTAACCGTGCCAGATCCAACACAATATACGCTTCACTGTTCACTTTCTCCAGTAATGCTTTCCTACGATTAGCAAATAGGGACATATCCTGCTCCTTATCTTTTCAGTTATTCGATTTTAAGAAATATAAAATAGTAAATTCTTAAAAGGGATTACCACTAGAGGCTTTTCATCTTTACAAATTCCATATTTGTTCTCACTAAAATACACACCTTTTCATTGCTTTTTTCCCCTGTTTTGAGTATAATATTAATGTATGGCGCCAAAATTACCAAATGTATATCACTATAACGATTTCAGGAAGTTTCTCGGAGACTTCCAGGAAGTTAAAAGAACGGTAGATCGCCGCTTTACCAAGAGTGCTATCTGCAAGGAGCTCGGCCTGCCCAACAGCCGCAGCTACTTTAATGATGTTCTCAATGGAAAACCCGTTTCCAGCACCTATATTGAGCGGTTTATCAACCTTTTCGGCTTTGACACTGATCAGGCCAAGTTTTTCCGGGTTCTGGTGAAATTCAACCAGGCTGATACCTTAGAGGAGCGTGAGCTCTATTTTGAGCAGCTTATCTCGCTGAATAAAACACCGAGGAAATTGCTTGATACTGATGTGATTGCCTATTATTCAGAGTGGTACCACAGCGCGATTCGCGCAGCCTTGGAAACTATAGATTTCAAGGATGACTTTGCATCACTGGCGAAAAAGATATTTCCACCCATCACTGAGAAAAAGGCACGCGAATCCATTGACCTGCTCATACGTTTGGGGCTTATTAAAAAGAATAAAGAGGGTTATCTGAAAATAATTGACAAAGCAATTGCAGCCGGATCGGAAATTAAAACTGAGCTGCTCAAACAGTACCAGCTGAAATGCCTTGAAGCATCCAATGCGGCGCTTATTAAAAACAATACCATGCATCAGGTTTTTTCGACCAATACAATCAGCATCTCAAAAGAGGGGTATGACCGGCTTAAAAAACGGTTGGCGAAGTTCAAATCTGAAATCCGGTCCCTGGTTCACAAAGATGAAAACCAGGCTGACCGGGTATACCAAATGAATATACAGCTTTTTCCAAATACAAAACAGAAAAAGGAATGAGGGATGGTGGCACGAAAAACTGTTTTACTCATGTTTCTAGTATCACTGGGCTGCCTGCTGTTTCGCTGTACCAGTGATATTGCCGGCAGTACTGACGAGACTGAAATTGAAGTTATCGCATTATCAGGTACGCTCATCGAAAGTATTAATAACACCCCTGCTGAGGGTGCGCTGGTAACACTGTTCGATGCTGCTGGTGGTGCACAGGATATTGCACTCGATTCTACCTATACCGGCACTGATGGCACATATACCTTCGACAGCCTAGAAACAGGTGCCTATTCAGTAACCTCAGAATACAAAACTTCGGCAGACACACTGTATGCAGCGCATCGGAATATTGTGGTTGATACTGCAACGGATATCGGGACCGATACACTCAAAGCCCCCGGCTGGATCAGCGGTACGGTCAGTGTCGACGGCCAGGGAAGTAAAAGCAATATCTTCTGCTATATCCCAGGAACCTCATACCTGGCAATAACCGATACAGGCGGCAGTTTTTCTATATATAATATCCCTCCCGGTACCTATGACCTCTCCTACTGGCACCAGAAATATAACGACACCACAATCTCGGGTGTAACGGTATCAATCAACAAGGAGACCACAGTTCCACATATGAAACTGTATGTGGTTATTAATAATCAGACAAAGAGTATCTATGGTGTTTTCGACTATAATTATTCAGCTATTGCTGAGTGTGAAGCACTGGTCAGTGGTGACGGTATCGAAGTCGGTAAACCATTAACCTTTGAACTTGACTGGAACCCACTCTCTCACGGATTCAGCGGGTATATTCATGTGCCTGACACCGGAACGAACTGGACTGCCACGATTATTGTATATGATACGCTCGGCCGAAAGACAGGATTCGGCAGTGTGGATTTCACCAACCTCTCATCGAATGTGCTGGTACCGACTTTCAATCCGAAAAACGCGGTTCCCCATGTTAATGCCGGACCGGATATTACCGCCTCAAAAAATGATATGGTCTCATTTTCCGGTTCTGCAATCGATTCCTTTGGCGGTACTATCGTCACCTCCCACTGGGACCTCGGTCTAGGAGTTGTCAATGATACCATAACCAATCCCGATGATACGGTTAACTGGATTTATACCGATACCGGTGTGTATATGGCAATTTTGCATGCTGTCGACAATGATGGCAATATCGGCTCCGACACCCTTCTGGTAACGGTACCCAATACCAAACCGGTTATTACATTTGTTACACCCTCACAGGACACGGTTTTCTGGGACACACTGGTTACTGTTTCATTTTACGCGGAAGCGATAGATTCTTTTGGTGGTATCATTTCAAAATACCGATGGGATTTCGACGGTAATGGAATTTGGGACACTACAGTAACTTCAAACGACACCTTTAGTTATACCTTTACTCTCGGTACCTACTCTATCCTCTGTGCTGCTACAGACGATGACAGTAATGAAACAATCGATACACTTAGAATAGCCGTTAGCTATGCCTTACAAGTCTCCGCTGGAGCCGATTACTCATTATTTGTTAAAAAAGACGGTACAGTCTGGGGCTGCGGAGACGGATTTCATGGCAAATTAGGTAATGGATCGAATTGGCCGCCGGTAGAAACTCCAACTAAAATTCTTGGTGGCATAGCATCGGTATCCGCAGGTATACGGCACTCGGGATTTATCAAGACGGATGGCACGGTTTGGCAAACTGGTGATAATGACAACGGTGAGCTTGGAAACGGTATCTCAGGATACGATGAGTATGAATTAAACCCGGTTTATATAACCAATAATGTTAAAATAGTATCACCCGGTGAAGATTTTACCCAATTCGTGAAAACCGACAATTCACTATGGGCATGTGGGAGAAACGATCTGAACGGCCAGCTTGGTATTGACTCTATTTCCGGTGCAATACTTCCGGCACATGTAATGAACAATGTTATCGCAGTCACTACCGGTAAAGATCATACCCTGATAATAAAAACAGACAACACGCTCTGGACTTGGGGTGGCAACATATACGGGCAACTCGGCAACGGCAAATCAGGCCAGAACGAAGAGGAATTTTCACCGATCCAGATTCTGGATAATGTCAAAGGTATTGAAGCCGGATGGAATCACACCATGATTATAAAAACGGACAACACGCTCTGGGCTTGCGGAATTAATACTTATGGCCAGCTTGGCAACGGTAAATCCGGAAACAACGAGCTCGAAACAACACCGGTCCATATCACCGATAATGTCAAAGCTGTCTCAGCTGGTAAAGATTTTACCTTGATTATAAAAACCGACAACAGTTTATGGGCATGCGGGAATAACGAATATGGACAATATGGCAATGGAACCACTACAAACAGCAATACTCCGGTAAAACTGCTTGATAATGTCTCTTCAGCTTCAGCGGGTGGTGGTCATACGCTTATTATAAAAACCGATGGCAGCATCTGGAGCTCGGGATTGAATGATGCAGGGCAGGTTGGGGATGGTACTAGCGAAAACAAGACTTCCTGGATGCAGATATTTAATAAGTAAGCGCTTTGAAATCAAGTTGTACTACCTACCTTAAAACTAAACCTCTCTTTTAGAAAAGGGGTCAATCCTTTCGACCCATTTTCAAAAACAAGTACATCGCCCTAAGTACGTACTCTATAATATCTACCGGACAAAACTTACCTTTTTAACGTATGTTTCCCTTTTAGTTGTAACATTGACAACATGGACACCGGGTGAGATTGAAACCGGTACATAACGCCATTCTTTTTCATTTGTTTCAATCGAAGCAAGGATTCGCCCCTTTAAATCTGAAATAGTAATGGTGCTTTTTTCGTTCAATGGTGAATAAACAGCATATCTACCTGATGCTCCGCGAATTTTCAGTCCAACGGTATTAACAGAGGTTGTAGGATTAATTGAGGTCGGATCCCTCCCATATTTTATCGAAAGGGTTGTAGTACCGTTGTTAATGGAGACATTGTTATTGGGGCACTCTATTTCCTCGAACGGATTAACCGTATAATCCATTAAGGAAAAATCAATGACCTCCCCAGAACCTCCCACAGATTCAATAATAAGAAAGAATTTGGCTGAATCCCCGGTCATCTGATCGTAAAACTCGGATACGTCTAACCCTATTTCTATGGTGGAACTCCCTCCTCTTCCCTCCATTGGATAGCTACCGCCCGAATAGTTAAAAGCTGCGGCAAATATATTCGTATCTGCAGTGTCAGGATTTGAGGCGTTAAGATCATTTGAAAAACCTGATACAATGAGAATTTTATCTCTACTGGTATGTGAAATAGTAATGTTATATTCCATTTTCGGTGAGTGATTTGCCACTTCACATACGAAAACCTCAGTCTGAAAAATTCCGGTTGTGGGATGAACAGCAACACTGTAGGGAACCCAGGCAACTCCGTCATCGCCCCAGTTTGAGCCCCAGGTATTTACAAGCAGCACTGCGCCCTTTTCCCTGTCCTGCAGGTCAACAATACCATCGCTGTTTAAGTCAACATCGGTTGTTATTCTTCCGTCGTTGTTCAGGTCAAAAGATATCCGATCATCATAACCGGCAAAGGTCATGGCATGAGTGGTCTGCCCTCCCCCGATACTTCTTAAATATTGTTTCCCTGCCTGCGGTTGCCCTGAGGCAATCGTTCCGAAAGAGAAAACATGGCCCCACGAAAAAATGACATATCCGCCTTTTGGATCACCATTTGCATGGTCATACATCCACTGTTTCATTTTTTCCATTCCGGCTTCGTCTGCTATGCTGAATTTATACCAGTTTGTCACCCTGCCGAGGTTTGCATTATGATATTTCTGATAGCCATCAAGCCAGCGAGTGCTGGACAAGCCCCCCTCAAGGCTGCCGAAATCCTTGAGGTTTACAATGCCCATTTCTTTTGCAATTTCCCAACCGTCGTAATACCAGGTTCCCTGTGAGCTGCTGCCCTCATTTAAAAAATTATAGGTAAAACCGTACGCATATCGATTTTCCGATGAGCTTCCGTCAGCACCACGAAGGACATTTATTTCATAGGAGTAGGTCACTCCAATTGCAGCAGCCTGGGAGCAGCTGCTTGCCACCTGATTAAAGACAGTGGGAAATTCAGAATGCTCATGATTATAAACAAACTCGGGTAATGGAAACTTCTCCCGATCTTTATACTTTTCCGGAAGCTCGAACTCAGGAATTCTTTTCAGCTTTTCCAATACTTCAGGAGTAACCTGCAGGTTACATGCGATCCACGGCTCACCGTCCGGATCAGGATTCATATTAATCATGCCGGTTTCATTTCCATATTCATCCAAAACAGGAGTTTGGCCAATAACAATTGAAACGAAGAATACAAATACAAGTAGATAGTGTGCGAAGTGGTATTTATTTACTCTCATTTGGTTCCTCCCCAGTTGAACTATTAATGAGTACAGACTATACCTGAGATTTCACTATGGTCAGTTAATAATATAAACGCAATAATGTAATATATCAGAATTCACGGCGGGATATATGTGCCTTTTATTGAGAACTTTATTTGCATTTTGTTAACTTTAAACATCCTGCCAAACATTGATTTAAATCTATTTAACCTATTCATATTCATTACGTTATACAACAATTAAATGCAAAAAACATCTGAAATATCTTTCAAAATTATCTCTTTTCTTGCTATTATAATCAAGTTAATTAATGAGAACATATTTTCTTTTTTTTGATATATTAAAAACAAAAGCAATTTATAATAAAGGAACAACAATGATAAGAGCTACCATATTTATAGTATTCTTTACAGCCGCACTTATACTCAGTGAAGAATCCCTCTTCGATTATCCCGATGTTCTCGACATTAAAGGCACCCCAACAATGTGGGAAGACAGGACAAAATATTGTTTCTGTGACTTGGGCGCCTGGCACGGATTCGGCCTTCCTGACAAAGCAGAATACTATGGCGGTTTTGTCGGCCCCTATGAAATGATCTGGAACGGGTGGCTCGGAGAACCTTATATACAGGTTGTAGTGACTGATGCAGAGACTAACACCGAGATCAACCTGGCAAATGTGCAGCCCGATGAGATTACCCTTTATCCCGGTCTGCTCAAGCAGCAGTTTACGAGCAATGGGATGACCATTATTATTGAAATGTGGTATGTATCAGGCAGGTCATCAGTAGTTCGTGCTGTTGTGAAAAACAGCGGAGGTGCTGAGAAACAGGTAAAAGTAGAATGGAAGGGGCAGCTCTTTACTGTGAGTCAATATACCTATGAGGAGCTCTCTGACGGAGTCCAACATGAGATTGACGATTTCTGGATTAGAGTACTGGTTGAAAGCAGCAATTTCAGTGGTGCCACCGGAGATCAGCACTCTTATCGCACCAGCAGCAATAAAACCTATACCATCACAGCCAATGACAGTATATCGACCTATGCTGCAGTTTCCCTGTGCATGACTCAGAATGAGCTCAACAGTGAGAAAACATTTCTTACCAACTCGGTTTTTTCTGATATCGAAAAAAGTTATACCGACAATGTAACTCGATGGAATGGGTATGTCACCAGCACACTTACCAATGCGCAGGGGCAGAGTATTGTTGAGGAGGAGCTTCGCCCCACTGCACTGAAATGTCTCGTTACGCTGGTAACCAACTGGCGCTCGGCAGCAGGCGATTTTCTTCATGACGGCATATACCCATCCCACTCGGTTTCATACTTCAACGGATTCTGGGCATGGGATACCTGGAAACACTCCTTTGCACTTGCCCCGATTATTCCCGAGGTTGCAAAAGAGGGTATCCTGTCAATGTTCGATTATGTTGACAGTGAGGGCATGGTTCCGGACTGCATTTACTTCTGGAAAAGTGAAAACAACTTTCGGAATACAAAACCGCCGCTAACCTCATGGGCGGTGTGGGAAATATTCAAGCATACCGGTGATACAAACTTTTTAGAGGAGCTGTATCCCAAGCTTAAAAAGTACCACTACTGGTGGTACACCTTCCGCGACAATGACAAAACCGGCCTCTGCGAATATGGCTCCACTGACGGCACGCTTGTTGCAGCGGCCTGGGAAAGCGGTATGGATAACGCAGTTCGCTTTGACAATACAACCATGCTTAATAACAATAACGGTGGCTGGTCAATGAATCAGGAATCGGTTGATCTGAACGCGTACCTCTACGAAGAAAAGATATTCCTCAGTAACATCGCGGAGAAAATTAACCAGACTGGTGACGTTTCGCAATATCTTACCGAAGCTGAAACTCTTAAACAAAAGATCCAGAATAGCTTTTTTAACAGTAGTACCGGATTTTTTCATGATAAAAAGGTTGGCAGCAGCCAGTTTATCTCTGCAAAAGGCCCGGAGGGGTGGACACCGCTCTTCACCGGCTGTGCCAGCCAGGAACAGGCGGAAAAGGTTAAGGATGTTATGATGAAGAATACTACCTTTAACACATATGCTCCCTTTCCAACCTGCTCAAAGGATGCTTCAGGATTCGATGCGACCGCCTACTGGCGCGGCCCCATATGGCTCGATCAGGCCTGTTTTGGTGTTATGGCGCTGGAACGGTATGACTTCAAAGATGAGGCAAAAACGCTGCGTGATAAACTGCTTAACACCCTGGAGCATGTCAAAAATTCAGATCAACCGGTGCGGGAGAACTACAATCCGTTAACAGGTGACGGACTCAATGCACGAAATTTCAGCTGGTCTGCGGCTCACATTATGATGCTTTGCAGAGAGGACGACGGTATTACTACAGTTGAAGACGACAACCATTCTCCCAAAACATCCGGATCATTTCACTGGAATGTTAAGCATGGTCTAAAAAGTATCTATCTGCAGATACCCGAAAATCAGCTTTCTAATTCCACAATTTCTATAGTAACACCAAAAGGGCAGGTGGTTGCTAAGAAAACAATTTCTGGTAATTCGCACCAGAAAATTCATGTAAAGAACCTGAGCAATGGGATCTATTTTGTTGTAATACAGAATTCATACCGGAAACTAATTCAAAAAATCAACATACACTGAAGGGGTGCATCGCGTGGATCTTGGGGGATGCTGTATCGAGTATTATACAGAGTGCAGCAGGCATGCCTTGCGCTCCTTTTCTTAACAGGAGAATCACTATGACATGTCAAGAGCAGCAGTGTCAATGCTATCCTTTTTGCCTGGTTAAAGAGGTAGTAGAAAATTGTGTTATTCATCAGAAATACAAGCCTGTAACGAAGGTGCAGGAGAACGAATTTGATGAAGATTGTACCAGGGAATATAATTTCGAAGATTTTTGTCAAACACCATATCATGTAAACAATGATTGTTAAGAAATGGAATGGGTATGCGCTCTTTGGTTATATGTCTGGTAATAGCAGTGGTTTTTAGTGTGTATGCAGAAAGAAGAATTGTCGGTTACTGGTATGCGATTAATAATAATAGAATCGAAGAATTTGATTTTTCTAAAATGACGCATGTTATCGCTGCATTCATCAATTCCGACATACAGGGTAACCTTCATTATCTTTCCTGGCTCGATTCCGCAACGGCTGAAAATTATATCCTGGAATGTATGGAAAAAGCAAGAAACTCAGGAGCAATTCCGATGATTGCTTTAGGTACCACTCCAGAAGGCTGGGAGATGACTAAAAGTAAGAGTACGCGTGCCGAATTTATCAAAAATATAATTACATGGTGTCAGAGACATGGGATACGGGGCATTGACTTGGACCTGGAAGGATTTGCGACTGGAGCAAATCCAACTTTCTTTCCGGAACCATATGAATCATTAGCCGTTGAATTACGGGCCGCTTTACCCGATTCTATGATTTTAACTGCTGCTATCGGCAGCAACCGTTGGAATGGCAGCCAGTGGACCGATACATTTATCAGCACACTGGATTTTGCAAATGTTATGGTATACGACAGAGCTTTGACATGGGCGACCTCTCCTGTAGAAAACCATTCCCCATTTGACGGCCACACAGATGCTGCTGCCTATTGGCAGGAGAGAGGGCTGCTAAAAGACAGAATTGTCCTCGGTGTTCCATTTTATGGCAGAGGATGGGACAGGGACAATAATACGATATATCTCGAAGCTGCATCGTGGGGAGATGTCAGTACCTTTTCCTATTATGATATCATGAATAAGTTTTCC
>CBDVBE010000052.1:0-22292 GCA_965372145.1 uncultured bacterium
GGTCTGATGATGGACAAAATCTATGACGCTTATATAACCTGTGGTAATCGGTGTTATTTACTTTTCTGTTTTCTTTTTTCTGTCACTTATGTTTATCCACAAAATCCCGAATGGATTAATTACACATCCGGCAAAAATATTTCTGCGCTAGCAGAAGAAGGTAATTTTATCTGGGTTGGAACACAAAGAGGAGGACTTGTTAAGATTGATAAAACTTCGGGCGATCCTACCTTTTATAATAAAGTAAATTCCGGCTTGCCAGAGAACAATGTCAATTCAATAGCTATAGATGATTCGGGGAATGTGTGGATTGGGACTTTAAACGGCGGATTATCAAAATTTGATGGCACGAACTGGACTGTGTATAATACTTCAAATTCCGGACTACCATCTAACTGTGTCTATTCAATAGCCATAGATGATTCGGGGAATAAGTGGATTGGGACTTTCAAAGGTGGCTTAGCAAAATTTGACGGTACTAACTGGATAGTATATAATAATTCAAATTCCATTTTATCTTCTGATTATGTTAATTCAGTAGCAATTGACAGTTCGGGGAATGTGTGGATTGGGACTTATAATTGCTTAGTAAAATTTAACGGCACGAACTGGACTGTGTATGATACATCAAATTCCGATTTACCTGATAACCGTATCATTTCACTAGCTATCGATGGGCTAGGGAATAGGTGGATTGGGACTTCTTGGGGCGGCTTAGCAAAATTTGACGGTACTAACTGGACTGTGTATAATACTTCAAATTCCGATTTACCTGATAACCGTATCATTTCACTAGCTATCGATGGGCTAGGGAATAGATGGATTGGGTCTCAGGGCGGCTTAGCAAAATTTGATGGCACGAACTGGACTGTGTATGATACATCTAACTCCGATTTACCTGATAACGTTGTCACGTCAATATCGATCGATGGATCGGGCAATAAGTGGATTGGAACTGGTGGTGGTGGAGTAGTAAAATTTGACGACACGAACTGGACTGTGTATACTACTTCAAATTCCGGATTGCTTCATAATTATACCTATATCTTAGCGATAGATGGTTCAGGGAATAAATGGATTGCTAATTATGGGGGCGGCTTAGTAAAATTTGACGACACAAACTGGGCGGTGTATGATACTTCAAATTCCGGCTTGCCAGGTAACTATGTCAATTCAATAGCAATCGGTGCCTCTGGGAGTATATGGATTGGAACTGATAGCGGCTTGGTAAAATTTGACGACACAAACTGGATCGTGTATGATACTTCAAATTCCGGCTTGCCAGATAACAATGTCAATTCAATAGCGATTGATGCTTCGGGGAATAGGTGGATTGGGACTTTTCGAGGCGGCTTAGCAAAATTTGAAGGCACAAACTGGACTGTGTATAATACTTCAAATTCCGGTTTACTCGGTAACTTGGTCAGGTCAATAGCGATCGATGCTTCCGGGAATAAGTGGATTGGTTTTGATTACGGCTTGGCAAAATTTGATGGCACAAACTGGACTGTCTATAATAAAACAAATTCCGGAATGACTGGTGATATTCGTGACAATTCAATCTCAATCGATAGTTCAGGGAACAAGTGGATTGGAACTGGTCAAGGCTTGGTAAAATTTGACGGCACGGAGTGGACTGTGTATACTACTTCAAACTCCGGATTACCAGATAACAATGTGCAATCAATCTCGATCGATGATTCAGGAAATACGTGGATTGGAACTTGGAGTGGAGGCTTAGCAAAATTTGACGGCACAAACTGGACCGTTTATAATACTTCAAATTCAGGATTATCTGATAACAAAATCACCTCAACAGCGATCGATGCTTCAGGGAATAAGTGGATCGGTACTTCTTGCGGCGGCATAGCAGTTTTTAATGAAGGAGGAGTCGTTAAAGTAAAAGATATTAAAAAATCAGTTTCAAAATCAGGATATAATATACTATTCCACCAAAACTACCCGATAACACGAATATCCTATTCAATTTCAAAACCTGGCCATATTGTCCTAAAGGTGTTTGATATAAAAGGAAGAGTTCTTAAGAACCTTGTTAATGATGTAAAAGGCGCCGGCAATCACCGCATAGATTTTGATTGTAGAAACATAGCGAATGGGACGTGTTTTGTTAATTTACGTGTGGGGAAAAATGCTGTTACTAAAAGAATTGTTGTTTTAAAATAATAAAAGCTGCTATTTGACTGTTTTGCCGCGGTCCCTGAAAGACAGTCTATTAAACGTCCTTTAGTACCTTAGAAGTAATTTTCTGCCATTTTTTGACAGAAAATTACTTCTAAGGTACTTATCCAGTTCATCTGGGTTAGGATCAACTAATGTGTACCGCCGCTTTCAATACCTAAAACAACCCGATAAACATTGATTTTTCCGTATCGCTCTTCCGTTTTAAGTATCGCAAGATAGCTGCCGGCAGATACAGGTCTTCCCTTTTCATTTTTTATATTCCATTCTGCAAACGAATTTCTATTTATCGAATTGGCTGGTGCGGGCACAGGGTGATTATATGAAAAAACCTTGTTTCCAAGCGCATCGAATATAGTTAATTCGGCATTGATGGTATTTCCGCTGTTAAAAAAGAATTTAATAGCGGCGTCGTCCGGTGAGACAGGATTTGGAAAAGCGCTAAAACTGATCTTATCAACATGTATTGATGCATCTGTTGTTGTAATGGAGACAAGTCCTTGATATTCATACGCTCCAATATCAATTCTCCCGTGAACATAACGAGGATTACCAGCAATATCCGTTAGTGGTATAGAAAGGCCTGATGTATCGGGAGTCCCTTTATTTATACATGGAGAGGTGTTTTTTAGAGACCAGTCTCCATTTGCACTGTCTTGAAATTCCGGAAATTTGTTACTATTGTGTTCATAAAGAGCAGGGGTTCCCTCTCCGGCAAATTCTGCGCTGCCTCCCTGGATATCACAATAGGTAAAAAACGTTATACTGCCTGTATCCATTAAAAAAACCTGAGCACCTGCACTATCACTTTTATTTCCAAATACCACAGTATTCTTTACAGAAGCTACAGATCTTTCTAAATAAATTCCGCCACCTTTTTTAGCAGAATTATTGCATAGTGTGGTGTTAACTATTTTAATTAAATCTCGTGAGTTATAAGAAAGGATCCCTCCTCCAGAACCGGCTCTGTTATTTGTTATCAGACAATTTACTATTTTACCTGAAGAATAATAAAACAAGATACCACCACCAGCCCCTTTTGTGCCATTATTTTCTATTCGCGTATTAACGATAAGTGGATTTGATGTTGCGCAAAAAATGCCGGACGCAGTATTCTTATTAATTGAGCATTGTGCAATATGCGCATTAGAATATCGGCATAGAATACCTTGATTGATATTAGCATGTATAGTACATCCAATTATTGATGGAGTAGCAGAATAACAATAAATTCCCACATTTGAATTTTGAGAAACTATACAATTTTTTATAATGCCATCTGCTCTGTGGAAATAAATACCAGAGCCATAATTATTACTAATACTGGTATTCTCAATTAGTATTGGCGCACTTCCGCAGTAAATGCCGGCGCCATTATCCTCTGCATAATTATTTTTTAACAAGCAATGTGATATCCTTACCTTTTGAAAACCTTCTACGTATAGCGCGCCACCATTTCTTTCATTTCCAATATATCCTATTGCTTTTGCATATTCTATTTGTGTGTATTCAAAAATTGAAGAATCAATTTCCGGTGATGGCTTTACAAAACAGATGCCATGCCATGAGCCGCGTGTTGTTTTAAAATCATTGAATCCGGTTGTATCATGTATAGTAAATAGAATGGTATCGTTTCCATTACCAATAGCCCGGATAGATCCCCTGATATTTACGTTGTAGTATCCATAAAATCTGACAGTTGTTCCCGGCTCAATTAGTAGTAAAGAATCACGAGGTATGGTAATACTGCGAAATACACAATAAGGAGAATACTCTTTTCCCCACCTTCCGCAAACCGAGTCTGTATTAATTATAGTGGCATAATCTTCAATTATTACCGCGTGAAGTGCTATTGTCGAGACCGTATCACCGTGATAAACGGATAATGTGTCTGCATATTCTCCTAATGCAAACGGCTGCACTTTTATAATGACCGTATCTTTTTCAAAATAGGATAAAGAGGTATTGTTCGGGATTGATTGTACTATAGTGAACTGTGTTCCGTATGCGATGGTTATACTGTCGATATGCAAAGGAAGACTGCCAACATTCGTCATAATGCATTTAAGTGTGTCTTTCCTGTTCTGGTGACTGATGCTGTGCAAGTTTTTTTCAAAAATATAGATTTGTGCATAAGGAGGTGTACCTTGAAATTCATAAGCACCTCTATCAATAATGTGGCCTTCATATATCCTGGTATTGCCGGCAATATCTTTGGGCGGAAGTAAGAGACCGGTTGTATCGAATAATCCGGTATTGATACAGTATGATGCGTTGTCCAATGACCAGTCACCATTCATGGTGTCTTTAAATTGGGGATAATAATCACTATTTTCCGTACCGGGAAACCCCTCCTGAATGGTACTATATCTAACTTTCTTTTGGTGCAAATTTCCCTCTATTTGGCCATGACTATTACCCCATAGTATTGTGCTGGTTATAACAGGTTGAGATGTATAATTCCAACAATGAATACCACCGCCATATTTTGCATAATTATTTGCTATTGTATTATTTGTTATTGCAGGATTAGAGTGGCCATCACATAGAATGCCCCCACCGTAACTTGCTCTGCCGGACGCTCGATTATTAACAATAAGATTGTTTATAATAAACGGACTTGCATTTTCACAAAAGATTCCACCGCCTCTCCCTACTGTGCAACCTCCGTTTGAACAATTATACTGAATAATATTATTTACTATCAATGGCATAGATTTATTCACACAAAAAATACCACCTCCTTCAAAAATGCCTATATTGTTCGTTATGTTATTGTTTGTAATCAAAGGACTGGCATTATCACAACGTATTCCTCCACCTCTGCCAATGTTGTTTTGAATAAGACAATTATCTATTCGTAGTTTTGAGTAATTTTTAATATGAATAGCGCCACCTTCATAAAGGGTATCAACTGAACAGTATTCAAGCCGGCAGAATGATATAATCGAAGAATCATTATCCGGTGCGGTAGTATTAAACACTATCCCCAGCCACCGTATAGAATCAACGGCAGTAAAAATGACAGAATCACTTTCTGAACCTTTGGCAATGAGAGTTCCGTTCACATTTATCCTATATGCCCCCTGAAATTCAACACAGGTTCCCGGCTTTATTGTAAGCGTGGTACCATTAAAGACAATAATGTCGGCGGTTACTTTTACAGTATCGCTTTTCCATACTGTATGGTGTGCGATAGGTCCGGAAGTTTCCTGTGAAGATGAAAACAGCGAAGAATAGAAGGATAGTATTACGACGGGTATGAAAAATGATATTTTTCGAAGATTCATGTGATATCTCCTTCTGAGGATGATGAATAGCAATGGAGTTTACATATTCTAAGTACCGCCATATTAATATATCTCATTTCTTCCGAAAAAACGGATTTTGTAAAAAAACGTAACAGTTTAGATGTTTTTACTAAATGCTTTCCGGCCTGTTCGGTAAAGTATATAATACCGGCTGCGCCATTGCACTATGTTCAGTAAAGAGAGTGTATAAAAAGTTAATTGTATGATTACCCTGTCTTGTGGCAGTCCTCAAGAGGCTGGTATTGATACACATACTTTTCAAGCCTGTTTCATAAACAGAGACGGTACAAAAAAGGGATATCTTATGACGGGAAAGGGGGAAAGGAAATGTAACTACTGAAAGTCAGCTCCCCATCCTTTTCATCAACCTTCAGCATCTGCCCCTCCAGCAATTCACCGCTGATAAGCAATCTCGATATCGGTGTTTCCATTGCCTTTTGAATAATCCGTTTCAATGGCCGCGCACCGTATACGGGATCAAATCCCTGCTTAGCCAATAGGTCTTTAGCGCTACTACTTACCTCAAGGGTAATTTGTTTATCCACCAGCCGTTCGGAAAAACGCCCCAGTTGAATATCTACAATACTGTTTAGATCCTCCTGTGTGAGCGCATGGAATACTACTGTTTCGTCAACCCGGTTGAGGAATTCCGGCCGGAAATGGCTGCGCATTTCATCCAGAACCTGTTTTCTCGATTATCGTGGATGCAAGGCTATTCTCCTGTTTAAGAAGCGCGAGAAACAGATGCTGCGGTGTTATCTCCTGATGATTGTTCTCGACCGCCAGGGAGTGTGATCCGTTCACTGCCTCCTGAGATTTCTGGGTAAATTTTTCAATATCCATATCTAAAACCTCCAATAAAGGTTTATTTCACATTTTGCCTCTATTTAATGCAATGGCTATGCCAAGAGGCCATCAAACACAACTCGTTAAAAATCAATGTGTTATAGATTGTTTTGTACAGGGTGAGTTAATAATTATTACACCGAAGTGTTTCGTTTTGAAACGAGGTGGTGAATGGATAATTTTTATATGCTCGCTTTAGTGTCCCGATCCTGCCCGGATTCATCATCTTCTTCCTGCTCTTTTATTTGTATCTCCATGACATGCTTCACACCAGGGTCATATACCTGCTGAATATCCTGCAACGGCATGGCATGGCCGGGTAAAATCCTCTTATTTTTATGCACTGATATAATACCTGCCACACAAACGAGGAGAATGGCAAGTGCGATTCCCCAAAGGATAAGCATTGTCATATAGTAGCTCCAAAATATCACTGTATTCCAGCGTTTAATTAAAGTACGTCAATTCGTCCGTTTCTGTAATAGTGAAAGGTAGAGATTTTTTTCTTCACCCAGTTTTTTATATGCACCCTGGTTGCTGGAAAAAGAATCAGGAATCCTGTTATATCTGTCAGTAATCCGGGAGTTATCAGCACAACTCCGGCAATAAGCAGTAACAGCCCTTCAATGAGTTCATCCGCCGGGAACCTTCCATTTCTCATTTCTTCCCGAATACGATGCATTACAGAAATACCCTGCTTTTTAGCATGATATGCACCGAGGATCCCGGTTCCGATGATAATACTGATGGTGGTTAACACACCGAAAAAAGTACTTAGTTTTATTAGGATGTACAGTTCCAGGAGAGGAACAATAGTAAACAGCAGTAGAAGTCGTATAAACATTCAATTCGTCTCCATCAATAAGCGTTGAATAATGTTATTTATAAAATAAATGCAATCATTATGCCATATTAAAGATCCTGATTCTGGCTGTTTTTGAGCAAGTTCTGACTTGGTTATCTTTATCCTATTGTAATAATATAACACATTAACACTTAGTTATTGATTGATTTTGAAACAGTTAGAGAAAAGGGGAGGTTTTTCTCAAAATGCCTTGCTCAAAATATCACTTGTAGTTGTCATCCTTCACCATTTCAGCTTAAAAATAAAAAATGTAGAAAAGTGTCAGTTGTTATTGAACTTTTTTTATAATAATACGACAATATTATTATTGAAGAACTATATTTATATTATTGGGACGTAACGCTAATGATCCAATTAATATTCCGGTATCATTATACTTTTTCGAATTTTAACCGTTTTATTCTGGAAAATATTGTCTGGGGAGAGATATTTCCTAAGAGGGGGAGAGTAGTATGAGAGGGTTATTCCTGCACACTCGTCTATTTCTGATTCTTCTTGTCGGCTTATTTGTTTCGACCGGTCTATCGCAAACCTTTCCGGATACCATTCTCATTCCGGTTACCTTTTATGATTTCCACTCTAACGGCAGTTGTCCTGATTTTAATCCTATAGTCGATAATGATCTTGCTGTCATGAATATGGTGCAGAATGATCTCGATTCCGATGGCCTGCCGGTACGTGGCTCAAAGGTGTTCTATAGCTACTACATCGAAAACTGGTTTCGGAGCAGTGAAGCCGGTGAACAGACCGTAACCAATAGAAAGCCAACCTACTTCAAGCCGGGAGGCGGATTCAATAACGAGACGACCGTGAGCACCAATCCCTATGTAAACAAGCAGATTGAGGATACCATTGCATTCTGGCATATCGGCAATGGGACGACTATTCCTTATGGGACCTATGAGTTTAAAGACACAGCATTCTTTCGACTGGATAACAAAGGTTTTGGAAAAGAAGATACCTGGAACTGGAACCAGACCCAACTGATGCATGACCATAACTACTCTTTCTCAATGAAGTTTGAGAGAGAATTTATTTATAAAAACGGCATGTCCTTTCGATTTTCCGGTGATGATGATGTGTGGGTATTTATCAATAACAAACTGGCACTTGATATCGGTGGTATTCATATTGAGGTGCAGAAGAACTTCAATCTTGATAATATTGCAGGGCAGCTTGGACTGGAACTGGATAAAAAGTATACGATCTCATTCTTTTTTGCTGAGCGGCAGGCTACTTCCTCCCATATCTGGATTACCACAAACATCATAAGCGCTCCTCCTGATTCATTGAAAATTATTGTTAAACCGGATAGTGTAATTTATGTAGGAGATACGGCCACTGCAACTTCTACTATTTCAACTGATACCGGAGATGTCAATATTAATGACTTGCCAGGTGACCTTATCTGGTCCTTCCTTGATTTAAATGGTCTCAATCATGATTCGACTTTCAAGAAAATTGATGACACAACGGTTGTCTTTATTCCCACAGAAGCTTATACAACAGTAAAAATCTGGGGCATCTATGAAGATACTGTGAATGATATCTTTTTAACGGATACTGTTGAGATCCTGGTCTTACCCGGTCCGCCGGACCATATGGTCCTCGAGGCGTCCCCGGATATGCCGACCGATCAGTTTCTCTGGGATGACCATCCTCTGGATACGGTGTATATACTGGGGAATGAGACCTATAATGATCAGTTTTATGCAATCCTTCGCGACAGGTATGGCAACTGGATAGGCCCTGCACAGGATGTTGACTGGTCAAGTGCAGACGTCTCTATTATCACCGCGGAACAGGGGCCTAATCCGCAGCAGGGGCAGGGCAAAGCCGTGCGCGCGACTGTGGCCCAGAGTGCTTCGACCGAGGTAAAAGGGGTATGTGATACAAACAGCCTCAGTCTTGAAGATGATTTAGTGGTGATGATAATTTCGAAAATATTTGATGTTCTTTCCGCTGCGTATTTCGAAACGGATGCGCGGCCTGACGGCTATATTGACCTTGTTAAAGTCGTCGTGGATGACAGCCTGGAGCTGACCGAAGATATGCTTGATAAGTTATATGGGACAGTCACCCTGCCGGCTCATCGTAATTTTACTTATTCTCAGGATGATTTTATCCTTACCGATGATGGGTTTGCTATAAAGGTTTCGCAGGACCAGTCTCAGGTTCCTATCCCCAATACAGCGGTTGATAACAACGATGTTATGAATATTGCACTCACCGAGTTTACCAATGTCGGTGCGATTTTAGCGACCAACCTTGATATACAGGACAGCCTGGCGCCGGTCGTGTATAAAGGAGTCCTCACCCCTGCTTTTATCAAAGTGGATAATGACACCCTGCTGGTCTATTTCTCTGAAGAGATCAAACAACCCACCACGTCATCGCCGTTTCTCTTCTGTAATCAAACAGATGTAACTGACACCTATGACATGGAACTGAAGCTCATGTCAACCAGTAATGGTGCAACCATGCAGTTTGAGGTTTTGTCAAAGGAGAAGCAGTACCCTGAAACGGGTGACAGCCTCTGGATTGAAGATGATGGCCAGGTTAAAGACATTACTGATCTTGAGCAGAAAAAAGATACGAAACCCGCACCACTGGAGGTGATAGAGTATACGTATACTGTTACCGAAGCCTATTACCGGGACCGCAGCGGTAACGGCGGTATTGACTATGCGATAATGAAACTTGACGGCCAGCCGAAAGACCTGCCGGATAAAATTGCGCTTGCCAATCCTTTTGTGGCTTCAGATACAAATATGGTGTTTAAGAGTGATCTTAATTGGCTTAATAACGATGCTGCAACCTTAACAATTGAAGCTACAATGTCTGATCCGTTTCCCTACAGCCATCAGACAAATTTCAGCACCGATAAATACGGCCTTATTATTTCAAATAATTTCTCAACAGATCCGTTTGACATCGGTGATAAGGTTGCACCGGTTATTGACAAGGCTATCTACTGCCCGGGTAGAGTTATTAACACTACTACCTATGAGCGCGCACCAGATACCCTGATAACTATTTTTTCCGAAAATGTAAAGGATCATAACTTTCTGACACCCTTTGAACTGGTATCACATAAACATCAGCAGCCGGAATTCTACCATTTTGAGCTGAGATTGCTGAACAACAATGCCACACGGTGTGAGTATCTCGTTGATTCGATTGTTAATGTCGATTATCCGATTAAAGGTGACAGCATCTGGATCGATATCAGGTCAAATATCCAGGACAACCTGAGTAATATTCAGCAGGTGGAGGATAACCGGCGTGTAGAGTTGATGATTAAACCGAAACCGTTCCAGATTCAGATTACGGTGCTGCACCCGGTTGACCCGGTTGACAATCCTATTCCCGATGAGATAATAAACGAAATTACTGAGGATTATCCGGTAGATCCGATGAAGAACGGTGTCCTGATGATAATAGATCTCCTGATAGATTTCGACTCTACTGAATTCAGTGATCTGGATTGCTGGATTCAGATTTTTGATGCTGTTGGTAATCTGGTCGTGGAGAACTGGGGTATCGATAAACCCAATAAGGGTATTCTGGAAAGTTATATAATTGAAATTGCCGGCCGTAAAAAGATTGCGGTGCTCTGGTCCGGCCAGAATCATTCAGGCCGCAGGGTAGAGGGCGCATCCTATATGGCTCGTGTGCATGTGACCCGGCCGTATGGCGGTGATCCGATTGTAAGAAACGTTATAATTGCAGTGAAGAGGAAGCTTTACTAGAATAATCGATGTGAGCGGTAAAACAGTATCAAAGGCAAGTATGAATTGCCACACGTAATGTGTGGCAATTTTTTTTGTGTTCTCTATGGAGTCTTTTTTTTCACAGGTGCTCACCGAGCCTGAAACATGCCGGAATAACAGCTTTTCACCACCTTTTAGGACCGTCTCTACCGTCCCCAATCCATTTCCACAGCACGGATCAGGCGATCCAGGCGGTCAATGAACATTGCGTTTATTGATTCATTGCGGGAATTGGCATCAATCATCACTGCAATTACTCCTACTATCATAGCAGTAATAATGATAAACACGATCTCCTTTATCTTTTTGTGGGATTTTAATGTTTCATATGCATCAACTAACCACCGATACCATGAGAATCTATTGTCAATTTTGCGTATTTTACTGAGTTCTGATCTTAGATATAATCCATAACTTCCACCCCGGACCACTCTTTCGGGATGCCGGTGTCTATAAGATGGTCGCATCGTTTGATAAAGATTGAAGCTGCACTGTCCTGCTCGTTTGCTTTGAGGACTTTGCTGAAGAATTTCTTTGCCTGCTTGATTTCTCTCTGCTGAAAATGGGAGATGCCTGCCTCAAAGAAATCTTTCGTTTCCATTTTAATCTCAAATTGTTTCTCAGGCAGTCCATCCAGCATCTCTATAATTGAAACCGGTTTCTTTTTCCCTTTTACCTGGACAGCGCCGAGAGAACGGTAGTGGTAGGCTTGGGGATCTCTCGATGCATCGATCATCTCCTGGCTGATGATAATTCCGGCACCATACCATTTTGTCAAGGTCTCCATGCGGGAAGCGATGTTAACCGTATCGGAAATGACGGTTGTTTCCATACGGTCTTCGTTGCCGATAGTACCGAGCATAAGTGAGCCGGTATGCGCACCAATACCCACGGTAATAGGCGGGTATGACTTGTTCAGACAATGATTGTTGAAATCTTCAACATAGTGCTGCATATTAATTGCCGCGCGAATCGCATCGTCGGAATCCTTGGGGAACAGTGCCATGATGGCATCACCGACATATTTATCTATAAATCCGTTATTTTGTGTTATTGCGGGGCTGATCTTTTCAAGGTAGTTGTTAATAAAATTAAAATTATCCTGCGGGGTCATCTTTTCAGAGATAGTTGTAAAGGAACGGACATCCGAGAAAAGGATTGTCATACGTTTGAGTACCTGGTCGCCCAGTCTGATTTCGACAATATTATTTCTTTCAAGAAACTGGAGAAATTCGTAGGGAACAAAGCGTTTGAGCGATTCATTCATTTCTGAAAGATGGGCGGAGAGGTTTTCAATTTTTGTATAGGCATTGGCTGAACGTTTCGAGAGAAGGATAGCCTGAGAAAAGATAAAGAAAAATAATCCAACAGGTACCAGGCGTACCGTCTGAAAGATACAGTTCTCGTAGAGTACATCATTTATAACAGTCACAAACAGGACTATAGATCCCAGGAGTATAACAAACGCCCCTTCACGCTTGTTTTGAATAGCTCGAATAACGACATAGATAACATAACCGGCAGCCGCAAGGATGAATATTTCGAAAGGCAGTGCCGTATAGGTGAAGAATGGTGCCGGGATAATCAAAACAGAGCCGGCAAATGCCAGTGCAGTGATGACAACGGTTTTAATGACTTTCTTAGAATATTCGGCATTATAGAGATGATAGATAAACAGGCAGAAAAGAGCCGTAGGAAAGTGCATGGTCCAGAACTCAACCCGGCGCATGATTTCCCATGGAACCTGCGGTAATAAATGGTGAAGATACCGCTCACCGATTACCAGGGTGCGCAAAGCGATACTGAAACAGAAAAGACTGAAATAAAGCGAAACGCTGTCTTTTTTCCGGTGGATATAGATGGTGAGATAGTGTATAGCGATAATCAGTATACAGCCCAGGAGAAAAAGCTCGAATGCTATTTTACGTTCCCGCCTTTCCCGGATAGAGGACTCATTACCGAGCAGTATGACTTTCCAGGGACCTCCTTTTGCATCTGAAAAATTTGCAACATGCATGATAAAATTTAGGGTATCATTGTCCGGCACGAATGAGGCAACATGGGGAAGATACCGGGCAACACCCTGTTTTTTGGCTGTTGCAGGAAGTCCGCTACCGGTAATTTTTTTACTGTTTATAAAAAAGGTAAATGCTGTATTAACCGTTGGAAATCTTAGTGCGAGCGGTTTTTGCATATTCTCCGGCAAAAGGATAGTTAATCGATAGGTAGCATAACCGGAACCGGGAAGTTTCTTGCCATGAATCCTGTATCCGTTCCACAGGCCGGGGAGATGCATGTAGCCTGTTTTGACCGGCGGCTGGACATTGTTAAACAGGTCAGGTTCATGCAGGCTGTTCCAGTAGAACTCCCACTCACCACGGAGAGGTACCGCACTTTCGTTTGCAAAGTCCCAGGAGCGGAGATCAAGAACGCCATTGCTTATCAGCGGTGGAATATCTGAACCGGCTTGTGCATTGATACCGGCGAGAAGGAGAAATATGCCGCATACTCTGAGGAGAAATTTCTGATGGATTATGTTTATTCTCATTGTGGTGATATTATATCATAAAAATATATGAATCATAATAATAATTATTTCTTAGTAATCCTGTCAATATAAATTAGGGGCTGCATGTATATGGAAAATGCAGATTTTAACTATTTTCTACTTCATACTCCTACTCTTACTCCTACTCTTAATCTCCTAATGCGTGATTATGATTAAGATTAAGATTACGATTACGAAGAGTAAATAAGTACTTTAACTGGTTTGTTAAATGATACCTGAACACTCAATAAAACTTTATTTATTTAGTTATATGTATCGTAATACTATGTGGTGATACATTTGATTTTATAAAGTAAATCCCTTTTGTATATCTTCTTGTATCTATACCCCGCCCCTTTTCCCCATGTTCCGTATATAATCCAACCAATTGTCCCAGAGAATTGTACAAAGAAAAATGGACCTGACCCTGGAAGGGAACCCAGGAAAACTGTATTCCTTCTGAGGATGGTGATACGCCAATCTGTTCCGTTTGTAACTTGTTATACCATTTGTTGTATTCAGTATTGACTGAAGGATCAAGATTGTTCGTGCCGTCGGACTGGTATGCCCATTGAAAACCGAACCTGTTAATACCACCAATATATTCATACATGAGAAACAGTGCAGCATAATGATCCTCAGTTGTTTTTACTGCATAGATATGGTGCATTTCAGGGGTCATATACATCGTGTAACCTGTTGTAGGGACTGTATCCAGATTGGCAAGGCCGGTAGAATCAAATTCACCCAGATCAATACTACCGATAACCGCGTTCAGTGATTCGGGAGAACCTGCTGTTATCGGGAACAAGAGGTCCGCAGAAAGTACTATACAGGAATCAAATCCGCCTTCCGGCGCACAACTGTCTACCAATTCTGAAAAGTCAATACCAACGGTATCCTTATCGCAGGGATAGGGAACTATGAAAAAGCCTGAACGGTATTCCGCATTCAGGAAAGTGATCATTATCAGTATGAGTATACTGCAGATACTATTGATGGAAAGTCTCATCTGAGTCTCCATTTACTAAAACGGACAGTATTTGATACAAGTTTTGCTATAATGCATGTTAGCCGTATATAAAGAAAATAATCTATACCATATAAGGATATATTTAACGATGCGAAAAAGTATCATTGTCGAACATTAGTTTTTTCTCTAATTTCTTGTTTTCTTCAAAATTATTAAAAGCCGGTCTTTTTTACAAAATGGTACAGGCGCCTACATTAGTTATAGTTTATGGATAGAGTACCAGGTGAAGAATATTATTTTATATACAGTTCAAAATGTACTACTAGTAATGGAGATATAATGGCAAAACCAGTGACAATTCCTCTTGTTGAGATAGGTTCGCCTGAGGGAACCAGATTAATTAAGCGAATCAACAGAGCCCGTATGGCGAGAAATGAACAGGTGCAGCGTGCCGTTGAAGAAGTGTTGTCTGATATACGGGCTCAGGGCGACAGAGCATTGTTCGCATATACAGAGAAGTTTGATAAGAAAAGTGTGTCTGCCAAAACGGTGAGACTGCGTCCTGAGTATATTGCCCGTCAGGCAGGGAAGGTATCGGCACCGCTAAAAACAACCTTGAAGGAAGCAGCCAGGCGGATAAGAACCTATCACAGCCATCAGAAGGGGCAGGCATTTTCTATTAAAACTGCTGAGGGAAGGCTCAGCCAGATAGTACGGCCGCTTGACCGGGTGGGGGTGTATATTCCAGGCGGGTATACTGCCTATCCTTCAACCGTGCTTATGGACGTGATTCCGGCACGGATAGCGGGCGTTAAAGAGATCGTAGCTGTCACCCCGCCCCGTGATGAGCTTGATCCTCTTATTGCGTATGTTTTAAAAATGTTAAAGGTAGAGGAGGTCTATCAGATTGGCGGAGCCCAGGCAATCGGTGCACTGGCCTATGGGACAAAGAGCATTCCGGCGGTTGATAAAATTGTCGGTCCGGGTAACAGCTATGTCGCAACGGCGAAAAAGATGGTGTATGGCACAGTGGATATTGATTCAGTTGCCGGCCCGAGTGAGGTTGCGGTGCTGGTTGACAGTTCGGTCGATCCAACATGGGTTGCCCTTGACCTGCTTTCGCAGGCAGAGCATGGCTCCGGGGATGAAACAGCCGTGTGTGTGACTGAAAACAGGCGATATGCACAGCGGATTCAAAAAGCGCTGGTCAAAGAGATTGAAGCCTCTCCGGTTAAGAAAGTATTTACCAGACTTCCAAAACATGCGATCAGTCTGTTTGTTGCGAAGAATCGTGCTATATCCATCGATTTTATAAATACACTCGCGCCCGAGCATCTTCAGATAATGACGAAAACCTGCAAGCAGGACCTGAAGAAAATTCGAAACGCGGCGGCAATCTTTCTTGGCCCATACACACCGGTGGCGCTGGGCGATTATTTTATCGGCACGAATCATGTGCTGCCTACGGGATCGGCTGCGAGGTATGCGTCACCGCTCGGGGTTGAAAGCTTTATAAAACGGCTCTCTGTTGCAGAGGTGACTTTAAAAGGGTTAAAGCGGGTTGCACCGTATGTGTCCCGTTTTGCGCGTGCTGAAAAGTTTGTGCACCATGCACTCAGTGTCGAACGGAGAACGAAATAATTTTTTTTATAACAATTCTTTAAAAACTGTGCAAAATACTATAGAATTAATATACCTACTATGTATATTTTAAAATTGTAACGGTATATGAATATTAATTTCAGGAGGAAACACATGTATCTGAGAATTTTTTCACGCCTGGCAGTTGTTTTATGTGTCTTTTTCTCAGCGACACTTTTTGCTCAGGGAGATCAAACAGGTGACATTGTTATTGAAGGGCTCGGTCGCGGGAGTAACGAGGCTGAAGCACTCATGGCCGCGAAACGGGATGCCGTGGAAAAAGGCATTGGTACTGTGCTGTTGTCACAGACTGAAATAGAAAACTTCATGATGAAACGCGATATGATCATTACCAAAACAATGGGTGCGGTAAAAAAATATGATGTCATCTCAAAGACCAAGGCGCCGGATGGCGTGCATGAGATTAAAATAAAGGCGGTAATTTCACGTACAACCATGCATAATGATCTAGCGGCATTTCATATCCTTCTGGAGTCAATGGAAAAACCAAAGGTCATGGTGATTATCAAAGAGAATAATATAGGCAATAAAGAACCGACTAACCGCGCAGCAGAGACTGCGATTATCAAATTCCTGAAGAGTCCCTATGATTTTGATATTGTTGATCAATCAATTGTTGCATCGATAAAAACCTCGGAAAAGAAGATGGCCAGTCTTGCCGGTGATGCAGCAAGTGCAGCTTCAATTGGTACGATGCATGGCGCAGAAGTGATCATAACCGGTAATGCGGTCAGCCGGGTTGCAGAGAATATCTCGTATAATCTTGGCGGCATGAAATCTGTACAGGCGGATGTGACGCTACGTGCGATTAACTGCACAACAGGGAGAATTATCGCTTCTGGTGATGCCCATGGAGCCAAGGTCCATATCAGTCCGAACACGGCCGGGACCATGGCAATCAATGCAGCATCGAAAAAGGCTGCCAAGAATCTGCTTGATGCCATTATAGAGGATTGGAACAAGCAGATCAATAATGGTGTACCGCTCATCGTATCGATCAAGGGTGTCAGCACATTCAGGGCAAAGAATGCCGTGGTGCAGACCCTGAAATCCATGCCGGGTGTTGTTACCGTCCATGAACGCGGCTGGAACGGTCAGAGTCAGCTTCTTCAGGCAGACGTGCAGTATAAGGGAAATGCCAATGGATTCTGTTCAAAGAGCGACGGTTTTAAAATGACTTCAGGCGGCGGCAGTCTGGCGGTAACCGGCCAGAACGGTACGCGGATTTCAATGGTTGTACAGGCAAAATAAATCGAATCAAATTAAAAATATGATCAATTTATACAGTAGGGGTTCAATATATTGAACCCCTACTGTATTTTATAAAGGCATATGATTACCAGAAAAAAAACACGCCGGATAATTGTTCGTAATGTACCTGTTGGTGGTGGGGCACCCGTTGTTATTCAGTCCATGACCAACACGCATACGACAGATGTTCAGTCAACGCTTGCGCAGATTGAACAGCTCGTTTCAGCAGGATGCCGGATCGTGCGTGTTGCCATACCTGATTCAGATGCAGCGAAAGCGTTTTCTGAGATACGCAGGCAGACAGAAGTTCCGCTTGTTGCAGATATTCATTTTCAATACAAATTTGCCGTGGCTGCGATTGAAGCCGGGGCGGACAAGGTACGGATTAATCCCGGCAATATCGGTTCGGAGGATCGGGTGAAAGCGGTTGTCGATGCTGCAAAGCAGGCTGGAATACCCATGCGAGTCGGCGTGAATGCCGGGTCGTTGGAAGAGCGTTTGCTGAAAAAATATGGCGGACCGACCGCTGAGGCGCTTGCAGAAAGTGCGCTCGGCTATGTTGCTATGATGGAACGATTTTCGTTTGAAGATGTTATACTTTCGATAAAAGCCGCAGATATCCTTACCACGGTTGGGGCGTGCCGCCTTCTGGCGCAGAAATGCGATTATCCTCAGCATATTGGCATTACCGAATCCGGGACGGTCCGCAGTGGTGCGATACGTTCAAGTGTCGGTATCGGTATTCTGCTCACAGAAGGTATCGGCGATACGATTCGTGTCTCTTTATCCGGAGACCCGATAGAAGAAATCTTTGTTGCAAAGGAGATACTCAAATCACTTGACCTTGCCCGGGGTCCTGTCGTTATTGCCTGCCCCACCTGCGGCAGGACTGACATTGATGTTGCTTCACTTGCAAAAAAGGTTGAGGATATGGTTGCGGGAATAACCCAACCAATAAAAATAGCGGTCATGGGATGTGTTGTTAACGGCCCGGGGGAGGCACGGGAAGCTGATGTCGGTATAACCGGCGGGAAAGGTATCGGTATACTGTTCAAGCAGGGAATAGAGATTAAACGGGTGGGTGAAGAAGATCTGCTTGATACCTTGTGGAATACCATCCGGGAAATCATAGCGGAACGATCAACTCAGTGACCGGTCATAGCAATAACTATGCAAGTTGATATCAACACCACACTTAAACCATCATACTTTGATTCATGCGTATTATTTTCCCATAATGACTTTACCGGGTTTGGAAATCCTGATTTTATTGATTATGTAAAGAAGCATTTCGATACTGTCCTCAATGAAAACTCACCCGATGCCGTTATCCTGAAAAAAAAGTCGAACAGTGTGTATTCGGTTCCTCTTTCAGAAGAATCAGGATTGCCGTTTTCTTTGATTGCGGTTAAAAAATGTGTGCCGCGAAATGTAATGATGCGTCTGGTACAGCCTTTTAAGAAATCCAAGGCGCGACGTTCATTTGAAGGCTCCCGGCATCTTATAGAGCATAACCTTGACACCCCGCAACCGTTGGTGTATTTAGAAAGGAAAAAGGGAAGGGCTGTTTTAGAAAGCTACTTCATTACGGAAGCGATTGATCCGTGCTTGAAGATAAACCAGTATCTTTTTTACCATCCTGACAGCAGGGATGATATTCACTCGTTGATGCAGGTCGTCGCTGAGTATATTACCCGTATGCATGATTCCGGCATGAGACATCGCGACTGTAATCTGACAAATTTCTTACTGAGTGGAGATGGTGACCGGCAGCGACTTGTGTTGATTGATCTGAACCGTTGTCAGATAAAAAAACGGATGACCACGTTTAGCCGTGTGTGTGATATTGGAAGGCTTTACTGGGGGGAATACCGACCTGCATTTTTTACAATCTACTGTGATAAAAATAAAGGCGTTGCCCGGTGGCAATGGTTCTTTGGTTTTTATTACTGGTGGCGAAAGAAGAGAAGAATGATTAAGGGTTGGTTGAACCTCTGAACCTCTGAACCTCTGAACCCTTAACAATGCAAATTGCAAAATGCAAAATTAACAATGCAAAACGTAAACCCCAGAACCTTGAACCCGTGAACGGTTACGTTTCACGTTTTTCCCCAATTTCAAATTTCCAATTTCAAGCCGTGAACGGCTACATTTTTTCTGCTAATAAAAATCTCTGCGCATGCAAAAAAGGAATCACTGTTTTTTCAAGTACGGGTTTAAATCCTGCTGCATGCAGTTCCTCGTAAAAATCCTTTTTCCGCAGCATCAGTATCTTGTGACCGCGGTCATTCAATTTCTTAATAACGGTGTGAAAAACCGTTTCATTATAGTAAGTGAGGATAACGTACTTTTTCGTTACCCGCTGTAACTCCCGCAGCATATCAATCCGGTCCTCTTTCTCAAAATAGTGGTGAAAAAACCTGATGGACATGATTGCAGAAAAAGAATTGTTTTTAAACGGAAGGGTTCTGATCGAACCGTTACAGAAGGCATGGCCTTGTGTGTTAAATTGCTCTTTGCATCTATCCACCATTTTGGGATGCAGATCAAAAAAAAGAATCTTCGCGTTACAGGCAGTGATGAGGTCGGTAAAACGGCCGAAACCGCATGGGACATTGAGAATGGAGCCGTTTTGTACCTCCGCATTGGAAAGAAATGTCTTGATGATACGATGCTCCAGAATATTTACAATTTTCTGGTCGAGATGTTTATACCGTTTTTTTTCATAGGTTCTTGTTCCATCCGGGGAACATACTGGATTCGGAAGGGATTTCTTTTTTGCTGCTGGTATTGGTTTTACCGTCATAGATCTGTTCAAAAGAGGTGCGTTTTTTGAGTGAGTAATCTACTTATCCCTTTAAAATATATGGTTTCTACTGAAATTGCTGGAATTAAACTAATGAAATTCTCATGATAGATGAATGAAAAGAGGTTAGTTTTTGAATTTATTGTATTTGACGTATTTTTCATTTTATTTACAATAGTTGTTTCAAAATAGAACCTCAATAATTATATTAAACAGTTTGCAATTTACTTTAACAGGAGTGGGTGTTTGAGAGCAACTATATCAAATTCATTCTTTGTTGAAGATGGCAACCTGGGACTCTATCTCAGGGACATTTCCCGATATAAGCCTCTTCTAACTCAGGAAGAGTACAATCTCGCTGTTTGTATTAAAAAAGATGATGCTGACGCATTAAATAAGCTGGTGAAAGCGAATCTTCGCTTTGTGGTCAGTGTTGCCCGTAATTACCAGAATCAGGGAATGTCGTTAGTAGACCTCATCAATGAAGGAAATCTCGGCCTCATCAAAGCGGCAAAACGTTTTGATGAAAAGAAGAATTTCAAATTCATATCATATGCTGTCTGGTGGATCCGACAGGCTATTCTCCAGGGACTCGCTGATCATTCACGAATCGTGAAAGTACCTCTGAACCGTGTCGCAACGATTCATAAAGTCGGGAAGGCCCGGGTAAGTCTGGAACAGAAGTACCGTCGTCTGCCAAATACCAAAGAGGTCGCGGAGGAGCTTGGCATTACCGAAGCAGATGTTACCAACTCGATGAAGATCGGTAGCAGCCATGCTTCACTCGATGCGCCATTGTCGGAAGGTATGACCGGTTCTCTCATGGATGTCATGCAGGATAATAAAAATGAGAAGGCAGACGATTTCGCAATGCGCATGTCACAGAACCGGGTCATTAACAGACTCTTCAATGTGCTGACTGATCGGGAGAAAGATGTGGTCAGGCTCTATTATGGTATTGATGAAGATGCAAACTACACACTGACCGAGATAGGGTCACGGATGAATATTACCCGTGAACGGGTCAGGCAGATCAAGGATATTGCGCTGAAAAAACTGAAGCGCTCGAAAAAGATTAAGGATCTCAAGTATAGTGTAGTATAGGAGCAGAGAAAAATCCTGGTATATGATAAAGGCCTGAATTTATTTCAGGCCTTTTTATTGTAACCGTTCACGAGTTCAAAGGTTCAACGGTTACTTTTTTGTTTCTTCTTTTTTCGGGGCCTCTTTTTTCTCCTCTTTCTTACCTTCGCAATCGAGCACTGCAAGGATACTGCCTTTATCAAGTTCCATTTTTACGGTAACGGACCACCCTTTGCCTTTTGTAAAGCTCTCTGATGAATCTTCCTCTTTCTCAACGCGGCGTACACAGTCATACAGTTTGTTGTAGTTCAGTTTCTTATGCTTGATCGAAGCTTTCAATTTCTTGGTTGCATTCGAAAGCGCTTTCTTCGTTGCCCTGGCCGTGGCTTCTGATAATACAAGATGGCTTGCAGTCCCTTTCCCGGAAACGAATTTAATGCTAATATTGTCGTTCGTTTTTTGAAGCTCCTTTTTGTCAACAAAACGCCATGAATAATCGGGAGAGATCAGGATGATGCGGTTGTCATGCAGGGTTATAAAAATGGGTTCTTCCACATCGGGGCTGTTCCTGTCAACGAAATCCCAGTATTTGTCTTCATGCAGGATGTACTCAATACCATTATACTCCATAGTCATATCAGCAGCGAAAAGAGGGTAATAAGATATGGTAAAAAGAGATAGCAGCGATGCAATATAAAAAAGTTTCTTCATATGGTCATCCTTTCATTAGTGAGGTACCACTTCCCGGTAATTTAGGATATATCGGTACTATGAATATATTAGATGACCATTTCTCAATAAAAATAAAATTGTAAATAACCATTCTCGTAGCCGTTCACGGCTTGAAATTGGAAATTGGAAATTGGGGAAAACATGAAACGTAACCGTTCGCGAGTTCAAAGGTTCTGGGTTCCGGGTTTAAATCCAAAATTGTATGATTGCGGATTGTGGAATGTTGATTGGGTATTGAAAAAA
>CBDVBE010000053.1:0-22093 GCA_965372145.1 uncultured bacterium
AAACACTGGAAATAAATTTCCTACTGTTTGTTTATACCCTGAAGGGCACCTTGTCCAGGTGCTTTCGTACTCGCCCACGGGGATAACCTGTGAACGGTTACCAATTATTTTAATGATAAATAAGTGAAAGTATTGCTAAAACATCAATGATCAACAAGGTAAGCGAAACATCCTCTTTTTTACCTATTACCAGTTTAATAACAGTCCAGGTTAAAAATCCCCAGATTATCCCCCTGGTAATATTAAACGTAAGAGGAATCAGAATCATAGCAAGAAATGCAGGGATTGCATCATCTAACTGTTCCCAATGGATCCGTGTTATGGGTTTCATCATAAAGACGCCGACTAACACTAAAACCGGTGCAGTCGCAATAGCAGGAACAACTGAAAGAAGAGGTGAAAAAAACATAAAGGGAAGAAACAAGAAGCCTGCGACAACTGCAGTCAATCCTGTTCTTCCTCCCTGCTCTATGCCGGTAGCCGACTCAATGTAGCTCGTTCCGGCACTGGTGCCGAAAAGGCCTGAAATGGTTGTGGATACGGCGTCAACGATCAAAGACTGTTTCACATTTCTCGGTTCACCCTGTTCATCTTTCAGATTCCCGGCTTCAGCGACCCCGATAAATGTTGACAGGCTGTCAAACATATCAGTAAATAGAAAAGCAAATATCACCGGCCACAACGCAAATTTGATAGATTCGACAAGGTTCAACTTGAAAAGAAGACTGAAATCAGGAGCAGCAAAAAAACCCTTCCATGCCACGGCAATGGTATCACCGCCCCACAATCTTCCTATCGGTATTGCAAGAAGAGTAGTGATAATTACACCGATAACTAATGCACCACGAATATTTTTCACCACAAGAATAGCGGTAATAACCATACCTGCAATAAATGTCACGGTAAGAGCATTCAATAGTCCCATACCAACCAGAGTAGCCTGATTCGATACAATAAATCCGGCATTTTTCAAACCGATAAAGGTGATAAACAGACCGATACCGCCGGCAACGCCATACCGTATCTGCCGTGGAAAAGCCCGTACGATATAGGTCCGAATGTTGAATATAGACAGAAGCAGGAATACGATACCCGACCAGAACACTGCACCCAATGCCACCTCCCACTTCACTTTCATGCCGATCACCACCGAATAGGTAAAGAAGGCATTTATCCCCATCCCCGGTGCCAGAACAATAGGATTCCCGGCATATAATCCCATCATGATGCTGCTGAATGCACTGACAAGCACTGTTGCTGTTAAAACGCCGGAAAAAGGCATACCTGTTGCACTGATAATCCCCGGATTGACAACAATGATATACATGGCAGCAAGAAATGTCGTAATACCGGCAGTAACCTCTGTTTTTACATCACTTCCCTGTGCCTTAAGATTAAAATATTCTTCCATAGTAGATACTCTCTTCACTTTTCAGATGGTATAGTTTATCTATCGATGTAATTGCAAAAGTCCTGATTGAAGGCGATATTGTCATTGCGAGCGTAGCGAAGCAATCTCTAATTCGTTGATATGTAGGAGATTGCTTCGTCGTTTCACTCCTCGCAATGACACTTTTAGGCATTTTACAAGACTTTTGCAATTGCCTCTATCCTTAAATGTTATTTATCTTCTCACCACTAAGGTAACTTTACGTTCCGTACTTTCATGGCTCTGCTTCTCTTCAAGGGACAGAATGACGAGGTAGGTGCCACTTTCAACCAGGCGCCTTTTATTGTTTTTCCCATCCCACACACAAAACAGTATACCGGTCGCAGGATCTTCAATCAACTGCTTTCTTACGATCACCTTATTACCAAGAGCATCATATATCACCGCAGTGCCGATTGAAGGATGGAGGGGCTTGATAAGTATTGCAGTACCGGTGGAGGTCCTGAATTCGTTCAGTTCCTGAATAATTGTTGGTAATTTACTTGCCCCTGGTTCAAACGGATTATTTAAAACTGCGATATTCTGATTGTCATATTGTAAAGAATTAATAAATATTTTCTCAATGTCGATTTTCGTCAAAGGAAACACATGATGGCTGCTTGTACTATCATGCATCAGAAAAGGAGCAGTATCAAACTCTCCGGGCAACGGTATTCTGCCATAATGACCCGATGGGAAATTGCCCCCCGGTCCGAATGGACTGTCAAAGGTAATAAGAATACATTTATTTTTCCACGGCCCCGTTGTAACCGGTTCACCGTTCATAATTTTATGCTTCCTGAAGGTATACGGATCGGTAAACTCAATAAGCGATGGAGGGCCGGTGAGTGATTTATCAAAATAAAGAACAGCTGATTCAATTTTTCTATCCTTATCTTTATCTTGATAATATGCATGCACAACCCGAATCATATTAAAGAATTCAAGGGTACTTATTTTGCTCTCATAATAACCGATCCGTCGTGCAAAGGCTTTGATAATACCGCTATTTGTCAGATTAATACAGGTTCCGGGCTTATATTGTTGACTGTAAGCGACCGGGTCACTTCCATCAAGAGTATAATAAATCTTCAAACCGGTTTCATTTCTAAAACCCGGCACACGGAGTGTCACCTTCAGGGTATCGGTAAAAACGGTACCTGTCGGAAAATTGGCCAGGGGTTCAGGTAACGTTTCATATTCATATTTTTCGGTTACTGTTACGCTCGGTACCCAGTCGCTCCTGAAAACTTTAACCTTAAGGGTGACCGGTGCGTTAAGATGCAGTAGTTTCCTGTCCCAGAGATCGCTTGCCATAGTAGGCTCTGATTCGTCAAGCGTATACATAATCATCGCCCTTTCAAGCTTATGTGTGAAAGTGATTGGAGGGATTCCACCACCATAAATACCACCCTCAGGTTTCACCTCTGCTTTAGGTACGACCTTCTGCTCGCCCTTCACATACTTCTCACTAACCACCTTACTGGGCCGATATCCTTTGCGGAGAGCTATCGCTTTTACCTCTGTGGCTTCATTCAACGTGATAGGTTTTTGATACATCTTACTGAATATGGATGGTATAGTCCCATCTAACGTATAGAAAATGGTTACATTCTCATTATCCTCAATTTTAGGTACATAAAGAGTAACTTCAATCTTATTCCGAAAATTGACACTGGGTGGATTAAAGGCGGGTTTCGGTGACAAGGCAAGGTAACAGGTATATTTGCGATAAAAAATCGGGCTGTTCAAATAGTCACCGGTTGTACTTACCGCAATTACTCTCATTATACTGCTTTTGTGCAATTCAAAGGGATCGTTGTATTTGATACCGGCAATTGAAGGATCGCTTCCATCAAGAGTATAGTACACCTTTACTGTTGTATCCTGTTCGAATCCCTTAATAAAAATAGTAATCTTTTTTCCGAAAACTACCCGCCCCTGTCCGGGTAGAACCGTTGGCAGAGGAAGTGGTCCTATAAGAGAATATTGCTTTTCAATAAGCTCGCTTTCCTTTTTACAGGCACGTGCAGACTTGGTATATGCCTTAACAATGACAGACTGTGAAATAGTAAAGGGAGAAAGATACGTGCGTGCTGTTGATGATTTTTTCGGATTGGTTCCATCTGTTGTATAGATAATCGAGGCGTCATCACAACATTTATCTGCGCAGGCCAGCGATAATGAAACAGATAACGAGGTTGTAAAAATATCCTTGAGAGGTGCTATCGATGGTTTTGGTAATCGTGCAATTGTATCCGGCGATACAGAACTTTTATTTACCCTTTCAGCAGGTTCAAGTGCGTAAAGGGTGAAAACCGTGCAAAAACCAAACAAAGATAATGCGATAGATTTGATTAACTTCATATGATAATCAGCAATGAAGTATGTTTACAGTTAAAATAGCTGTGAAAGAAGCTCAGGAATCAAATGTTATATAAAATAAATAATAGCAACACATCAATATTACTACTCTTTTACCTATGTTTTTTTATTTCCTTTACAAGAACTTTGCTTATTTCTGCTCTTCTAAATGGTTTTTGAATAAATCCTACAGCCCCCTCCTTGAGAAGATCTTCCATATGCGAATCGCGGCTGAAACCTGACATCAAAAGGACTTTAGCGTTTGAATCAATATTCTTTATGGCATTGAATGCATCGCGTCCGCTCTTTTTTGGCATGACCAAATCAAGGATTACCAGATCAATTGTATCATGCTTCTTTTGAAATATATCAACGCCTTCTTCACCATCCATAGCGATAAAAACGGTATACCCCATCTCCTCTAAGTGGGTCTCAAGCATAGTACGGACTACTTTTTCATCATCGATAACAAGTATACAGCCAGAACCGGTATGGCTATCCCCATCATCACTCTTTTCGGTAACGTTAACCGACTCATCAACAGGTAAGTAAACTTTAAACACGGTTCCTTTGTTAAGCTCACTATATACCTGTATTGCGCCCTGGTGTTCACTGACTATACCAAACACTGCCGCAAGCCCCAACCCGGTTCCTTTACCAACATCTTTGGTGGTAAAAAAGGATCAAAAATTCGCTCCCGGACTTCATTACTCATACCGGTACCCGTATCACGAATGGTGACCTCTATAAAATGGCCGGGTTGAATATCGAATGATGATGAATCACAGTACTCCTTATTTAAAATGACATTAGCAGATGCGAACGTTAATTCACCACCATCAGGCATGGCATCACGTGCATTCAGCGCAAGATTGAGTATTGCGTTCTGAATCTGTGACGGGTCCCCTTTAGCAGTTGTCAATTCTGCCTTCATTTCTTTATGAATGATTATACGCCGGTCAATACTGTGTTTCAGAATCTGAATCGCATCGTTTATACAGGTATGTACTTTAACCGGGCTTGATTGCATTTTTGCTTTGCGTGAGAAAACAAGAAGTTTCTGGGTAAGGTCAGCAGCATTTTCTGCCGAATGAAGAATTATTTCTGCAAATTTCTTCAGTTTCTCATTATCACCGGTTTTCATTGCGATCAACTCAGCGTAGCCCATAATACCGGCCAGCATGTTGTTAAAATCATGGGCAACACCTCCGGCGAGCTGGCCAATAGCTTCCATCTTTTGTGTCTGCCGAAGCTGTTCTTCCATTATAAACTGTTCCGTGACATCACGGAAAATAAGTACGACACCAACAATAGTCCCATCAGAACTACGGATGGGTGCACCACTGTAATTGACCCTGCGTTCTGTCTTATCCTCGGCAATAAGGACAATATGGCCGGGTAATCCGATTGCCTGACCTGTTTTAACGATTTTATTTATCATGTCCTCGATTTCACGGCAGGATTTGTCAATCGTCACGTTTAATACATCAAGCAACGGTTTACCCATGGCTTTAAACGATCGCCATCCTGTCAATTCCTCAGCACGCGGATTCATTCGGGTAATGTTCCCCTGTGCATCAGTAGCAATCATCGCATCCCCAATGGAATTAAGGGTAATACGGAGGTCCTCTTCGCTTTTACGCAGGGCGATATTCTGCTGTTTTATCGTTTCTACCAGGCGCGCGCCATTTACCGCACTGGCAATTTTATCGGCTAACGTATCATACTTATTTCCATGGGTATCCGTTACACGAAACAGAACAAAACCAAACTCTTCATTCTCACTTTCTAATGGCATGATACAATATGATGCATCAGTAATCGTTTTAATACCTCCGGGTATAATCTCCCTGGCGGGGAATATCACTCTTTCAATAAGTGTCTTTGGACCTTCCTCCTTTGCATAAATCAGGCAGGCATTACTCTTGTCACGTTCATAGAAAGAAAAAAAGCTTTCTCTGATATTCAGTACGGGTAATTTTTCATTCAAAATCTTTTTTATTTCGTTTAGATTAAAACTGGTAATCAGCAAATCACCAATAAATTGAACATTCTCTACTTCCAGTTCCATAGTAATTCTTTTTTGCGATTGTAAATAGGACTCCACCTGAAACAACGCCAATAATGCTTTATTCCATAAGGTATTCAGAGCCAACTGATCTTTCTTAAACACCGGGAGATACGTTAACTCTTCAAAGACACAACTTAAAATTCCCTGCCAGAGTGAAACAGTCATACCCTTCTCAAAAAGAGAGGTTACAATATCTTCAAGGGTATCACACATGATTTCGACGTGGGTGGTATGTGTAACAGCTTCAATTATTATAACCAGCAGGTGGCGTAGTTTATTTGATAAATCATCCGCTTCGGAAGGCGTAAAATCAAATCCATAGGTCTCCCCAAGTTTCGTCAGAATTGATGCTGCAATTGTATCATAATACACTTTTTGATCTTTTGTCCCTTCTCCCCGCGGAGTTAACGAATTAAACATTTCATGGGATGAGCATCCGCAGGAATCCCGCAACATAAGATGGGTTGGAAATTCCGTTACCTCCGGTACTGATTTTCCTTTTGCTATTTCATTAAGTAACCTCACTCCTGCACGACCGATTTCATACAACGGCTGCCGGACTGTTGTCAAAGGTGGCGAGCTTGACTGACTATGCTCGATATCATCAAATCCGGTCATCCTTATATCTCCCGGAATCTGATAATCCCTGTCCTTCAGGGCAGACATTGCATTCAATGCGGTAAAATCATCTACACATGCTAAAGTATCAAAGGATACCTTTCGTTCATCCAGTAACATACATACCGCATTAGGTCCGGAATCTATTACAAAATCACCCGGGCATATTAATTCGGGATCTATCGGTATAGTATGATCTTTCAAGCATTTGATATATGCATTATAACGCGCATTTGCCTCATCATTGTTTTCCGGACCTTTTAAAAACGCAATACGTTTGCAGTCATGCACCTCAATCATATGGGAGACCAGATTATACATTCCTACCATATTATCTATTATGATACTGGTATATCCGGGTACAGCCAGCCCAATACAGACTATGGGAATATTGTCGTACCGCTGTAAAAATTGCCCTAATTTTTGTGTTCCGATAGCATTACCAATTGAGCCGGCAAGGACAAGGAGTGCATCAACACTTTCCGGGCTTACCAGGTTAAAAAAATGGTTTTGGCTATGCGGGATTAAATCGGACTCTTCAAGTAGACTGCTGGCAAAACAGAGTAACCGTCCACCCTGCAGCTCAGCCTGATACTGTGCCCCGGCCCAGACAGTATTCTCATACTGATCATAGAGACTGGTTAAGAGAAAACCGATAGACAATGTTTTTTGATTTTTCTTATTCATAATATCTGCCTTTTAATTATACCATACATTTTGTTTTAGACAATTTAAAAGTCCTATTAACTTAAATGGTATGGATTATTTGGAAACACAACAACGGAAAAGTCCTTATACATAAAAAAGAAATTTCTTAACGATGTTTACATAGCTATTATTAATTTTATCTTATGCCAAAGGCTACCAAAGATAACATTTATACAGGATATATCATCCCGGTCGTATGTTTTTTTCTATCCGGTAGTACAGCGCTGGTCTATGAAATATGCTGGATCAGAAAATCCTCTCTGATATTTGGTACTACCATATTTGCCGCAAGTACGGTGTTTGCAGTTTTCTTTGCCGGCCTTGCCCTTGGCAGTTATTTCGCCGGTAAATTGTCACATAAAATCACCCGCCCACTTCTCGTATATGCCTTTCTTGAAATAGGCCTTGGTATCCTTGCGCTATGCAATCCAATGCTCTTTACACTATCAGAAAGATTGTATGGTTTAGTATACCCATTTCTATACCACAATTTCATTCTTCTTTCATGTACGCGATTTATAATAATTTCTCTACTCCTGCTCCCACCTACAGTTGTCATGGGAACAACCCTGCCGTTATTCTGTAAGCACTATACCACGACTGATAAAAAGATCTCTTTATCTATAGGGCTTTTATATGGTGTCAATACCCTTGGGGCGGTTACCGGCTGCCTGCTTTGCGGATTCTATCTTATTCCGCACCTTGGTACAACACCTTCAATCTTGCTAAGCGGCTGTTGTAATCTGTGTATTGGTATCCTTGTCTGGGCACTATTACGTAAAACAAAGGACCGTGATGCTTTTTCAACGGATATTAAGCAAACTGATACGGAAACTCATTCGCAGGGAATACGCAGCAAGGATCTAAAAAAGTGGCATTACACTATCGGAGTATTATTCTTCGGATGCGGTTTCGCGACATTGGGCTATGAGATCATCTGGATGCGGTTTCTGTCTTTGATTATCCATAATACTGTATATACCTATACGGTAACACTCGCGGTTACCCTGTCAGGTATAGTTCTCGGCAGCATTGTAACTGGATTTTCAGCAGACCTGTTTAAACGAAAAGCATTGGTGTTTGGCTGCGTACAGATTCTGTATGGCCTTGTGGTGCTTATCATTTTACTGCAATCACCGGATCGATGGCTGAAGATCTTCGATGTGCAGGATATAAAAATCATTCTATTGATCTCGTCAATCATCATTTTTCTACCTGCTTTTCTTTCAGGAATATCTTTCCCCCTCGTTATCCGCATGGTTATTAAGGAGCCGGAACACACCGGCACTGAAGTCGGTATCATGTCAGCAGTAAACACATTCGGCGGTATTGCAGGATCGCTTGTTACCGGCTTTATACTGCTTACCCTTTTCGGCTTACATAAAAGCATTCTTATACTAACCGGCATTAATCTTCTCATCGGTTCTATAGCCCTGATTCTCCTTGACAAACGCCTGCATCCGGCTATTAAATTCACACTCCCTGTTATCAGCCTGATCGCGTGGCTGGTTATTCCCAAAATAACCGGCACTCAGCTTCCAAAAGATTTTTTGGGATACAATAAGAATCTTATCGATTTTAAGGAAGGACTCAGTGCCAATCTTGCTGTGATACAGAATAACAACATGCTGCATCTGGAGATCGATCGCCTCTGGCAGGGAACCAATAAGAAGAATCACCAGACTATGGCAGCGCATGTGCCAATGTTACTGCATCCCAATCCTAAAAGGATATTAAACATCGGTATCGGCGTCGGTCAGACTGCAAGCAGGTTTCTCTATTATCCTATCGATCGCCTTGACTGTATTGATATCGAACAGGAACTGTTTACCATCGTACGAAAACACTTCCCCTCAGACTGGATGGACGATAAACGGGTCAACTTCATTATCGAAGACGGGCGTAACTATATCACCTATACTGACAATACCTATGATCTTATTTCTATTGAAATCGGTCAGACGTTCAGACCGCACCTTGCTTCTTTTTATACTGCAGAATTCTACCATCATGTCAAAAATCATTTACATGAGGATGGTATTGTCTGCCAATTTGTTTCACTTGCCTGTCTGGGATTTAATGAATTTCGCTCAGCCATTCGGACCTTTATAGAGGTATTTCCTCAGAGCATTCTCTGGTTTAACAACGATGAATTCCTGCTTATCGGATCTGTATCGAATCCCGTTACACTTGCACAATCCCGTATCGATCGTATTGTATCGGATAGTATCCTGTATAACGATTTATCGGTTTCCTACTGGGGAGGGCAGAAATATCGTCTTCATAATCCGGAGGTTTTCATGGCAGGATTCCTCTGCGGAGCTGACTCACTCAATCAGTTAACAACTCAAGCGCCATTATATCATGATAATAGACCGGTTCTTGAATATCAGGCAGCCGGAAATCAATCGAATCCACCCTATATTGATCGGATCAAGCCGTTTCTGGAATCCCCGCAGAATATTACTGATTTTGTTATGCCCGATTCGATGGTGGCAAAGATCAATGAAATCCGTACATACAATATTGGCAATGTTATTGCGGCAGCACTGTTTAAACATTATGAAACAAAGCAGCAGGATATCCGCATTCTTCTTGAAGCATACCGATATAATCCTATGCACGTTTCTATCAACTTCTTCCTTGGCCTTGCATTCAGCCGCATGAATAAATCCGACAAAGCATTTCATCATTTTAACACAGTCCTGTCCCTTCAGCCCAACCATGCCCGGACCCACGGGCAACTGGCATACCTCTATATGAAAATGGGTATCATCAACCAATCAGCAAAGCACTATACAAAATTGATTGAAATTAATCCTTTTGACGTTCATGCATATAACAATCTGGGTGTGCTCTATTTAAAGCAGTATCGATTTGAAGAGGCACTGAAACAATTCTCAAAAGCACTTTCACTGAAGCCGGATTATACCGGGGCAAGAAAAAACCTCGACTATTGTAAAAAGAAACTTGCCGAAAGAGGAGATTAGCTGAAATCGTACGAATTGACAATTTTTATCTTTTTGTCAATGGTGCAGTCCCGAAAGAGAGTATCAACATAGTTTTGCGGCGCTGCTAAAACAATCTGCTTATTATTCTTCTCAAGCAATATATACGCATATATTATCCCGCCTAAACCAGGGCTGTCAATATACTCGACCTCATTGAGATCAACAATAATATAATCGAATTCACTTTTACTGAAACCGGCAAGAGTTTTTGACAATTCCAGGGAATACTCTCCGCTGACCCTTCCGGAGAGATACACCACAGCTTTCTTCCCTTTGCCCCGAATTTTTATCTCCATGTATATCAATCTGTTATGGTGATTTTAAAATATTAACCTTTTCATTTAAGCGCTTTACTAGTATAATTTAATTATACAGGCAAATAAAGATACCGTCAAGTACTAAAAATCACCGGTTTGAATATCTAAGGCAATTGAAATGTCCTTATAACCCGTTCAATTTTCTTATGATATTCATGTACCGTTCAGGATCAGAAGTATTTAAGAAGAAATCATTATGAGAATCCTGCAAATTGACTTTTGGGTAATTCTCGTATAATCAATAACGTATAAACCATTCTGATTTCTTTACTAAAAGTATATTTACAGAAGGGTATACTTTTCAAATGCACTATTATATTTTATACCCACTGCCAATACACTACCCCCTTCCCGCACACACACCTCCACCTGTCAAACCGGTAAAAAAGGATATATGAAAGGATTCTTTATGGATAAAGGTATCCCTCTTGGGAAAGGGAATATATTTAAGTTTACCAGGGTTACTGATTATTTATCTTACTGGTATAAAGTAAACAGCAGAAACAATCCGGAATTTCAGTATCGTACACTTGCGAAATGGATCGGATGCCGATCAACCAGTGAACTGTTTCGTATATTCAGCGAAAAAAAATTGCCCTCATATAAAATGACTCATCGATTTATTAAAGTAATGGATCTCACTATCGATGAAGCCAACTACTTCATCCTCCTTACGCATCTCGCCTATATACGCATGAAAAATAAAGATAAGGAAAAATATCTCACGAGGTATAAATCTCTTTTGAGAAAGGCAAATGCTAAAAAACGCTAGAACTTTTTTATAGAGATCATTTTTCAGTTTTTCCGGCAATTTTCGTGTTAATGGTACACTCTTCCCAATAACTGTTTTCCATGTATCAGGAAATGGTTGGGCCATGATTTCTGCGCGTCGGCGGGTTCCGGCTTTATCAAGGTTAAGGATATACCAGACAACAATTGTGAGAACAAGAAGGATGATTAAAGTAATGAACATTAAGAAAAGCCTTTAATAAAACATGGAGGCACGAAATGTTTCTTTACGGTAACTATTTTTTTATAACTTCATTCCATAGTATTTGAAATGAATGTAGTAAACAATAAAATGAGCACAAAACATACATATCGATAATACATATTCTCACATCCCCATAGTTATTGTATTGATAATCCTTTTACAAAAAATAATCTATCGGTAAAAAAGTTTCATGCATTCTTTCATATTTTTTAAATGTTGTGTTTTTGCAACATTAAGCACATAACTATCGGAATCTCCGAATCATTTAATGCAAATGAAAATCAATTGACTGCATTTCTATTATCGCGTATTTTAATTTCATGAAAGTAAAACTTTTTCCAACACACAGTATCATGAGAATCAAACTTTTCTGTATTGTAATCTTAATGGTACACACAATTATTTACCCCTCAATTCATAGCACTATTGGTGGCGGATTGTCTTTACTGGGTGGCATACACTATCCCGGATTCAACATTGAATTCCTACTCCTCGGCAAACCAATTCAATATCTGGGCATTGGAGGTGGAATAATTTATTCAAGGTGGGGTCAGAAAAATAGTACGAATACTATGAGGATATCATTCCACGAATTGAGGATTCCAGTATTTATTCGAGGGCAGTATAACCCTAATAAAAACAAAAAAATATGGATTTTTACTGATGCCGGATACGACCTTTCCATATAGTATAATAAATGAACGCATAAAAGATGGACAAGATAATCACTATATCGGCGTCAATAACGGATTAATGGCTGGTGGAGGCGTTATTGTTAAACATTTTGAGTGTAAAATAATGTATAATGCAATATTCGAAAAGGCAGACGATATTGATGGGAAACCGGTCCTGTTATCATGGGTCAGTTTCATAATAGGATTCCATTATTAACTCTTTTCTGTGATTGTTATTATAGACTAAAGGATAAATTTTCCTTTCCTGCACCACTTTTATACCCCATTTATTATATTATACCGCTATAAAACCAATGTTTTTCATTGATTTGGAAATAAATCCTGTGTTATAGAATTATTCATAAGGAGTACTTTAAATGTCCAGGAACTTGTCACCGAAAGGAAAAATTGTTCGTCGATTAGGGATCAATATTTTCGGTAATGCAAAATATGACCGTCTGCTTGAAAGAAGACCAACTCCTCCGGGTGAGACAAAAAGACGCCGTCCCCGTTTGAGTGAATATGGCAAACAGCTTATGGAAAAACAGAAGATCAGATTTGCCTATGGCCTTACCGAACGGCAGTTCAGAATTGTCTTTGCCAATGCAAAAAAGATGAAAGGTGTTACCGGCGATAACATGCTCACCTTACTCGAACGTCGTTTAGATAATGTTATTTACCGTCTCGGCATGTCTGCAACAAGAACCCAGGCCAGGCAGATAGTTAATCATGGCCATATCCGGGTAAATAAAAGAAAAGTAAATATCTCATCGTTTGTGGTGAAAGAAAGTGATGTTATCACGGTAAAAGAAAAAGATGCCAGTAAAAAACTGGTTCAGGAACTAATCTCGGGTAATATTAATCGAGAAATACCGGAATGGCTGGCTCTCTCCAAAGTTGATATGACCGGAACCGTTAACCGGCTGCCTGAAAAGGCGGATATCCCGACTGTTGGTGATGAGCAACTGGTAGTTGAGTTCTACTCTAAATAATAGTCATCACTAATTCAGAATTAAAAAAGGCATCGTCTAATTCAGACGATGCCTTTATGTTTTCAATCAACCTTTGAAAGGTACTTATTTTCCTTCAATTATAGCATCCGAGGGACATGTTTCAACGCAGGCCCCACAGTCAGTGCATTTCTCTGCATCAATAATGTAAATAGGATCACCCTCTTTTATTGCTTCTACCGGGCATTCCGGCACACAGCTTCCACAGGCAATGCATTCATCAGTAATTTTGTAAGCCATTACGCTCTCCTTTTTATTATGTTAAAAATTTATTTTCAAAAAAGTATAAAATAATACAAAAAGCAGGAATTAAAGTCAAGGGTTATTTTGGCGATACCAGCCCTATTATTTATTACTCCTGCATAATAATTATTATTGTTACTACTTATTTTCTATCGTCTGTTTTACACTAAATCACAATGCTACCCTACAAGCTCATCTAAAAACCTGCTGACCGCTTCAACCGGATCAGTATTGCATTCTAAAGCGCCATTTACTCTCCGCAACAATTCACTTCCAATGACACCGCAGTCTGCATAACCGGCCAGAGCTTCAAGCTGAGCATTTTCTCTTATACCAAAACCTGCTGCTACATACCGTCCCGTTTGTTCTTTAATTTGATTCAAATAGGTTTTAGTCTCTTTATCCATCTCTGTTTTACGACCGGTGACACCTAACCGCAGCACTGCATAGACAAACGGTGATATACTCTGCTGAGTAATCACCTTCATTCTCTCTTTTGTTGTTGTGGGCGCAATCAATGGGACAAAAGCAAGATTGTTCTTACTGCATAATCCGGGCAGGTCTAATTCCGGCTCATCTAATGGACAATCAGGTACAATGAAACCATCGACACCAATAGCTGCTGCACGGTCTACAATCTCCTTTAAACCGTAAGCATAGAGAGGATTTATATAACTCATTATCAGTAATGGTATTGTAACCTTTGACCGAACCCGTTCAATCATTTCAAGTACCATTCCGGTCGTAATGCCGGCCTGCAGCGCGCTATGATTTGCCTGAACAATAACAGGGCCGTCAGCGGTCGGATCACTGAACGGCAACTGCACCTCCACCAGATCGACTCCCTTCCCAGCCATGGTACAGATAAGTGATTCACTTATTTCAATTGAAGGATAGCCGCCGACTACATGGGTCATTATTTTTATCTTTTTACCTGTTTTAAATGTTCCGGCAATTCGATCAATTCCGGTCATAATCATCCTCCACCTTGAGACGATTCAATTCACTCTGCAAAAATGTCATCCAGTCTTCCCGGTCAAAAAATGGTGCCGTGATAAAAAGGTCTTTATCACCCCGTCCGGAAATATTGACGACAATTACCTTTTCAGCAGGCAGTGTTGGCGCCCGTTTAAAGGCTTCCACCAGTGCATGCGCTGATTCGAGCGCCGGAAGTATTCCCTCTTTTGCGGCGGTTAGTTTTACCGCGTCGAGCACCTCGCTATCAGTCGCATGAGTAAAGGTAACCCGTCTTTTTTCTGCCAGGTCTGCGAGCTGCGGCCCAATACCTGCATAGTCCAGTCCTGCGCTGATGGAATGCGTCGGCAATAACGAACCGTTCTCATCCTGCAGGAAAAATGATTTATATGCCTGTACAATACCGACCCGCCCGAGACCGCCAAGGCGGACTGCATGCTTCCCGGATTCGATACCCATACCTCCCGCTTCAACACCGACCATTTCAACGGGATCATCGAGGAATGGATAAAACATGCCAATAGAATTGGAACCGCCTCCTACACAGGCCACGAGAATATCCGGCAGTCTGCCGATGCTCTCCTGAAGCTGCTCTTTCAATTCTTTACCGATGACACACTGAAAGTCACGAACCATTGATGGATACGGGTGCGGCCCCAATGCAGATCCCAGCAGGTAATGGGTGTCATGCACCCGCTCCGTCCAGTTTTTCAATGCGGCATTTACTGCATCAGTCAACGTCCTCGTACCTTCGGTCACCGGGATTACTGTCGCCCCAAACAGCCGCATGCCAAGCACATTAGGGTGCTGGCGGGCCATATCGATCTCACCCATGAACACCTCGCACTCAAGCCCCATTTTTGCGGCTGCTGCGGCAGCAGCAAGGCCGTGCTGCCCGGCACCTGTTTCGGCAATAACCCGTTTCTTACCCATTTTTTTTGCGAGAAGCGCCTGGCCTACCGCATTATTAATTTTATGTGCACCGGTGTGTGCATTACCCTCCATTTTGAAATAGAGCTGCGCACCGTCAAAATGCTTTGTAAGATTCTCCGCATAATAGAGCGAAGTCGGTCTGCCGATATAATCCTTCTGTAATTGAGCAAGTTCATTCCAGAATTGTTTGTTACCCTGTATCCCTTCATACGCAGCTTCCAGTTCTTCAAATGCCGGATACAATATTTCCGGAATGTACCGTCCGCCATAGTTACCGAAGTATCGTTTACTGGTTGTCATGTGTTTTGTCCCCTTGCCGTTTCTTTCCCTTACAATCCTTTTCCCATCTTCTTATCTCAGTAAACAGTTTTTCTAGCTTCACCTTCGACTTCCTGCCTTTCGTTTCTTCTACTCCACTGCCGACATCAATACCATCAGGCTGAATTGTTGCTACTATGCTGTACACATTCTCCGGATTGATGCCGCCTGCGAGGAAGAATTCTTTCCCATATTCTTTAATCCGTTTTTTCGCATACAATGCGACTTCGTTTGCGACCTGTTTTCCTGTGCCGCCGTATATCCCCTCAACCTTTGTGTCGATCAACAATCGTGAACAGCTCCACTGCTCCTGCTTAAAAATATCATCGACATCTTTAATCGTACTTGTTCGTAACGCTTTATACCAGACGAAAGGGTAATTCTCAACCTCTCTTTTCTTTTCATCACCATGGAGCTGTACCGAATCGATACCTGTATCTGATAAGACAGACTCAATAATCTCCCGTTTCTCATTTACAAAAACACCTACAGTTTTAACCTTTTCCCTCAGTCCGTTCTCTGTAAGATTATGTAAAATGGAAGCAACGGTTTCAGCCGCCACCTGCCGGGGTGATTCGGCAAAAATGAAGCCAAGATAATCAGCTCCCAGGTTTACCGCACAAGCAGCATCTTCATAATTTGTCAAACCGCATATCTTAATTTTTGTTTTCAAAACAGTTTTTTTATTAAAGGATATTTTCATTCTGTTTTAGCGACTGTATTTACAGCAGGAAACTGACATTTTTAAAATTGCGTCACAAATGAGCAGGTGCTTGCTAATTGCATCCTGTAACAGAAATCAATTGCCGAATTTTGTCAATACTTATTATGGACTTACAGCCAGAACTAATGTCCATTTAACTGAACCCTGGGCATTTGTCACTTCGACAACCGAACCATTTATAACCGCTTCATCAAGGTAAAAAACAAGTCCACCATTCCAGACATTGTTCACGGTTTCATCAACAACGTTCAACCAGGAGCCATTATTCCATATCCATTGCTGAAATTGTTCAACAACAGTCGTGTTTTCATCTACTTCAAAAGAATTATTATTTTCTTTATAGTGGCCTCCAGGCCGTAATGTCAATATTCCGGATCTTTTAAACCTGCTTGTTTGAGGAATTGTTGTATCTCCATCATAATTCAATGTTCCAGTACCAAAGGTCATAATCCCATATTTATTAACCTCAACAGTAACGCTGCTTGTTTCATCAAATTCAGGATATGTATTTGTTAACCTTAAATAAAGGGTTCCGATATAGTTATGATCCAGCATTTCAGGATTAGGATCAGTAATCTCATCGTCATCTGTACATCCAAAAACAAAAAAGACAACAAAAAGAATCAGGCATAATTTTAATAATTTCATAAGCTAACCTTCCATTTTTAAAAAATTGACAAAATTCCTTACTTTTTTTTCCCTGTCCTTAGCTGTAATAAAATACATCCCGACAAGAAAACCGCGAAATCCGGCATTATACATGGCTTTGCCGTCTTGAGGACTCATCATACCGGATTCTGCTACGGCGATCCGTTCGACCGGTACCTGGCCGCATAACTCCCTGGACATTTCCATATCTATGCTGAAATCCTTTAAATCGCGTGCATTGATGCCAATACCGGTAGCCGGTACCAGGAGTGCTTTTTCCAACTCCTCTTTGTTATGTACCTCAAGCAACACTTCAAGATTATATTCCGCAGCACAACTGGCCAACTCTTTCATCTGTGATTCAGAAAGTACAGCCGCAATCAGGAGTATGGCATCCGCGCCCAATGCCCAGCTCTCCCTCACCTGATACGTATCAAATATGAAATCCTTTCGAAGCACCGGTATAGATACAACCTGGCGGACATTTTCCAGATGTGTCTCATCGCCATAGAAATAATCAGGCTCGGTCAGGACAGAAATGGCATGGGCACCGCCCCGCTCATAATCACATGCTATCGAGACAGAATTATAATCCTTTACAAAAACTCCCTTTGACGGTGATCCCCGTTTACATTCTGCAATAACGGTAATGCCATCTTTTTGAAAGAAAGGGCGTGGTGGATCTATGCGCCTCATTAAATCGTTTTCGGCAACCTCACTCTTCTTTATCGCAAGTCGCTCTTTTCGTGTTTCTACGATTTCGTCAAGTATTGTCATTGTTATGTTACCTTGATCAATTCACAATTTTTTTTGGGGGACGCATGCATGTCAACTTAAGTTTTAAACAATGGCTATATTTATGTCATCCCGAGCGAAGTCGAGGGATATTTCCTAATTAGTGTCTGTCCGAAAAGTATCTATTTGCAGTCATTGTCACTTTCGTTCTGAAGCTTAAGGAAGTTCAGACTGCGTCTGTTTCTGTTATGTCCTTTGTGCTTTCCGGTATTCTTTTCGGCCGGAATCCAGCTGTTTTGGCTGTTTTAGAGCATGGATTCCCGCCAAAAGCATGCGGGAATGACGTTTCCGGACAGACACTAATTAATAATAAACATATTGTAGATGGTTCGACTCCGCTCACCACGACTTTTTTATTTAATATGCTATATTGAAGCTCATGTAACTTTAATCAGAATCAGCTCTGTTACCTAAAATTTTTTTATTATCTAATTTTAAAGCGTTGAACTATAATTTACTAACTTCTCCAAGACCTCCTTCGCAGCCCCGGAATCAATCGACTCTTCCGCTTTAGCGATTGCTTCTTTAAAATCAGCTACAATTCCTGCAGAAAGTATCGCTGCTGCCGCATTAATCACTACCACATCCCGCTTCGGCCCCTTTTCGCCTTCAAGAATACACCGTGTAATCTCTGCATTCTCAGAAGCATCGCCGCCCTTCAGATCTTCGGGTTTACAATAGTTAAATCCGTATTCACGAGGATCAAACTGATAGGTGCGCACCCAGTTATCCTTAAGCTCTGTAATTTTTGTCTGACCGGTGAGTGTAATCTCATCAAGCCCGTCACTGCCGTGGACAACAAGAGCACGTTCAATCCCAAGGTTACTCAGCACTTCAGCAATCATTTCAGTAACATCCGGTGAAAATACTCCCATCACCTGTGACTTCACTTTTGCCGGATTGAGCATCGGCCCCATCATGTTGAATACCGTGCGGAACGCCAGTTCACGACGTGGTCCCATAATGTTTTTAAACGCCGGATGGTATCCCGGCGCAAAAAGGAAACACATGCCCACTTCCTGCAAAGCTTTTCCTGCCTGTTCCGGATCCATATCAATTTTAACACCCAAAGTCTCAAGCACATCGGCTGAACCCGATTTTGAAGTGATAGACCGGTTACCATGCTTGGCAACCTTAACCCCGGCACCGCAGGCGACAAACGCTCCGGCTGTCGATATGTTGAAGGTACCAGAGTTGTCTCCACCGGTACCGCACGTATCGGTAAGTACCATTCCTTCAGCCGCCGGTACCTGTTTTGCCTTTTCATACAGTACCTTTGCAAAGCCGGTTAACTCTTCGACTGCAGGCCCTTTCATAGTGAGCGCCGTGAGAAATGCACCGATCTGTGCCTGGGTAATAGTACCCTCGGTAATCTGCTCCATAACACTTCCAGCCTCTAATGCAGTGAGACTTTCTCCGGATACGAGTCTTTTCAACAGGTCTTTTACCGGTGCAACCTCTTTAGCACCACTGACAAAATTTGACAACATTTTCATACCCTCCTCTGTTCCAATTGATTCCGGATGAAACTGAACGCCTTCAACAGGTACTTTTTTATGCCGTATACCCATGATCTCTCCGTCACTGCTCGTTGCGGTGATCTCAAAATCATCAGGTACACTTCCTTTTTCCAGTGCCAGAGAGTGATAGCGGATTACACGCAAAGGATTAGGCAGTCCGGAAAAAATAGTTTTCCCGTCATGGGTAACCATGTCACTTTTACCATGCATGATCGCCTGCGCCTGGATAACAGTACCGCCGAACACCTCACCAATCGATTGATGTCCCAGGCATACGCCCAGTATCGGCTTCCGTCCGGTAAATGTTTTAATCATCTCCTTTGAGCACCCTGCATCTTTTGGCCTGCCCGGCCCGGGTGAAATGACCAGATAGTCAAAATCAAGCTTCTCAGCCTGCTCACAGGTTATCTCATCATTACGAAAAACCTTCACCTCTTCCCCGAGCTGCATGAAATACTGCACAAGATTATACGTAAATGAATCATAGTTATCGATCATTAATACCATTATCTTTTCCCTCCTGCTGAAAGTGCAGTAAACAAAGCCCTTGCCTTACTTAATGTCTCTTCGAATTCACGTTCCGGTACCGAGTCATAGACGATACCGGCACCGGCCTGAAGGTATACCTTTTTATCAGCAACAACCATGGACCGGATGGTAATGCAGGAATCAAACGTACCGGTATAACTCAAATACCCTATCAAGCCGGCATACGGTCCCCGTTCAACCGGTTCAAGCTCTTCAATGATCTCCATAGCCCGTACCTTGGGGGCTCCCGAAACCGTACCGGCAGGAAACGTAGCTTTGATCACATCAAAAACATCTATATTGTCCGCCAGTTCGGCAACAACCTCAGAAACAATATGCATAACGTGCGAATACATTTCAACCTCCATCATCTTAGTCGGATACACCGTACCCGGCTTTGCAATTCTCCCCAGATCGTTTCGGGCCAGGTCAACCAGCATGATATGTTCCGCCAATTCCTTCTCGTCCGACAAGAGTTCCTCTTTCAGTACCGCATCCTCATCCGGGTTTTTTCCCCGTGGGCGGGTGCCGGCAATCGGCCTGAGCAGTGCTTTGCCATTCTCAACTTTAACCATGACCTCCGGCGAAGCCCCCAGAATAACAAAATCACCGAAATTGAGATAAAACATGTAGGGTGACGGATTGATCGACCGCAAGGCACGGAAAATAAGAAATGGATCGCCATCATAGTCGGCCATCATGCGTTGGGACAACACCACCTGGATAGCTTCGCCTTCCGTGATCATCTTCCTGATACGGGAAACATCCTCCATGAATTTCTCTTTAGTATAACTGCTGCTCAATTGCCCCGGTTGCGGCGGCTTCAAACCCGCAGTTGATGCAGAGGTTGAATTTTTCAGTTTCCCTGCGATCTCTTCCAATCCATCCAGTGCTCGATTATAATCTTTTTCCAACTCATCACCGGTACGCACATTACAAACGATCTTCAGTGTGTGCATTAAATTATCAAATACAAGATTGTACCGGGTAATCATAAAGACACTTTCGGGCAAATCAAGTTTCGGCTTGGTCTCATCCTGCGGTATTTTTTCCCATTTCCGGACATATTCGTACCCGATATAGCCCACTGCTCCGCCCGGAAAAGGTGAAAGGTCACCCTCGCCGACAAACGGCCGTGCTTTGAGAATCTCACCGACCTCTCTAAGCGGGTCCTTGCGGGTAAACCGTTTCTCAGTACCTTCTTCCGTTAGCACGCACTCCTGCCCGCTAATCTCCAGGCGTACCACCGGTTCAATGCCAAGAAACGAATACCGGCCGATCACAGTTCCCTTTTCCACCGATTCAAGCAGGTAGGATGCCCCGGTTGCATAGTAAGCATCAACCGGTGTAATCACATCCGAGGACAACTCCTTGATAACGGCAACGACCTGGTTCTTTCGTGCGTTCGCTAAAAAATCTGTAAGTGTCGGCCTGACCACAGTTCCTCCTTAATTATTTTCATATCGGCAATAGATAATAAAGTCATTCCCGCGCACGCGGGAATCCAGTGTTCAACGGATTATTTTTATTCGCATTTGTCCCGTCATTCCCGCGCACGCGGGAATCCAGTACTAATAGTGCCGCTAAGTATATTTCAAAATACGTCATTCCCGCGCACGCGGGAATCCAGTACTATTTTAGTATTTTACCTTTCGTATTATACAATGAAGCGATGTTTCTATAAATAGAAACACTAAGTATAAAAAAAGGGGAGAAAAAAGTCAACAATAATAATATTTAAAAAAAATCATGCGACGTAGAAGTCACTGGATAGTAACGAGCCGCTACATAAGTCTGAAGCGCCCCATTTTTAAAAAGATTGTAACCGTTAACGGGTTCAATTACTATTTGAATATAGAAAATTATTGAATTCTACTAAATTACATTTATTCGCGAGTAAATTTTACTCATCGTGGTTAGCGGATTCATACCATAGGCATAACTACCAACGGAAGTACCCAAAAGGATAATTCGAAATGGATGTAAACATCCTATTGCTCATTTGCACCAAGGGTATAACTGATAGTGGAAGCCCATGAAAAATGGATAAATTAACAATGGTAGTAAACTTCCTATTGTCCGTTTAATATCTTTAACTATAATTTTAGCTAAATAGTGTCTGTCCGGAAACTACCTTTTTAACGTCATTCCCGCATGTTTCTGGCGGGAATCCAGTGTTTTTGGACAAATAGAGGCATGGATTCCCGACAGAA
>CBDVBE010000054.1:0-21974 GCA_965372145.1 uncultured bacterium
TTCGCTACGCTCGCAATGACACTAAGAATGTTACACCACCTGAGTAGTTACGATATTCCACAGTAGGTATCTTAATAACATCCCAGACTCAAGCGCAGATATAAGAAAATATTGGAAAACATTGGAAAGATTCAACAAACTGAAAAAGGAAAATTGGCCTTTTTGAGCAGTTCAAAAGTATTTTTCATGCTTACTTATCCGATACAGAGAGGATGGAACTGGTGTTCCGACTGGTCTTCAAAACCAGTAGTGGGCGGATAATACCGTCTATGGCAGGTTCGATTCCTGCTCTCTCTGCCATCCATCACCGGTTGTGAAAAGGCCATGACTAAAACAGAACAGAAAATACCTGCTGTCGGGACGGTTATAAATAAACCTGCGTTGCAGCCTCTGATAGAGGCTTACGGAAGAGAATCGGTTACCTATGCCGTGCGAAAAGTTATTGATACTTATCGCGCATCTTCTCAGAAAGAGGATACATTAGGGATACCCGAAATTGTATCTGAAGTAACGGCAATTATTGTGAATATAGCAGAACCTTCTCTCAAGCCCGTTATCAATGCAACCGGTATAGTTCTCCATACCAATCTCGGCCGGGCGCCACTCGGCAATACTGTGCTTGAGGATATTGCTCCCATTGTATCGGGCTATTCCAATGTTGAATTCAATCTCAAAGGCGGCTGCCGTGGTCACCGGAACGAACATATCGCTGAATTGCTTCGGTATATAACCGGTGCGGAAGATGCAATTGTGGTTAATAACAATGCAGCGGCAATCATACTTACCCTGCATACCTTTGCAAAATTCAAAGAAGTTATCATATCCCGCGGTGAGCTGATTGAGATTGGCGGCTCCTTTCGTATTCCTGATATCATGCGAGCGAGCGGGGTAAAGATGGTTGAAGTCGGCACGACCAATAAAACACGACTCACTGATTATGAAAATGCGCTCACAAAAAAAACAGCCTGTATTTTCAGAGCGCATCGATCTAATTTTACCATGTCCGGCTTTACTGAAGAAGTTCCGTTGAAGGAGCTGACGAAATTCAGTCAAGGTCACGGATTGACCTTTATATTTGACCTTGGATCCGGTTTGCTGCGGAAACCGGCGAACCTGCCGCTTGAACAGGAGCCTGACGTACGGAGTGTCGTTGCATCGGGCATCGACCTGGTTACGTTCAGTTGTGATAAACTCCTTGGCGGCCCGCAGGGAGGTATCATTGCAGGGAAAAGGGAGCTTGTTGAAAAGTGTGCGAAGAATCCTCTCATGCGTGCGTTACGGGTCGGTAAGCTTACTATCAGCGCCCTTATCAGTGCGTGCAGAAGTTACCTTTCAGATGAAACCCTTGTTAAGAACAATCCCACATTTACCATGCTTGAGCAGGACACCAACGTGTTATCCAGGCGCGCTGAAAAACTTCGTAATGCATTGTCACAATACGACATTGTTTCAGAGACCGTTCCCGGGACAGCCCGGGTTGGAGGAGGCACCCTGCCTGATCTGAAACTGGACAGTCTCGCGGTAAAGCTGGTCTCTCCGTCTCAAGAGAAAAAGAAGAAACAGACCTTTGCGGAAGAGATTTTTTATAAACTTGTTCAGGGTGAACGGCCCATTGTTGCGGTGCTCCGTGAAGGTAATCTGGTTTTTGAAATATATACCGTTTCAGATGGTGCTATCCCTGAGATTGCTTTGGCGGTGAAGGAAGCATTAGTACCTTAGAAATTATTTTCGTGTATTTTTTGGCAGAAAATAATTTCGTGAAGGTACTTATCCAGTTTATCTGGGTTAGGTAAATAGTGTCTGTACGGGAACGTCATTCCCGCATGTTTTTAGCGGGAATCCATGTTTTAAAACATCGAAAAAGCTGGATTGTCACTCCGTTCTGAACATTGTGGTGGTTCAATCCCGATTAAAAAATATCAGGATTGTTTCTATTATAGCTTTTGTGCTTTCCGGCCAAAAGAATGCCGGAATGACGATTTGAGATTACGATTAAGATTACGATTAAGATTAAGATTAAGATAAAAAAAAGGGACAACAGATGCAGGATTCACGAAAACACCTTATTCTCGGTACTGCCGGTCATATTGATCATGGGAAAACAGCTTTGATTAAAGCAATGACCGGCATTGACTGTGATACACACGCTGAGGAAAAACAGCGTGGTATTACGATAAACCTGGGATTTGCCCACTTGGATTTACATTCCGGCAATGCTGTTTCCGTGGTCGATGTTCCTGGGCATAAAGATTTTATCCATACCATGGTTTCCGGTGCAAGCGGTATTGATTTTGTGCTGATGGTTATCGCAGCAGACAGCGGTATCATGCCCCAGACCAGAGAGCATCTGCAGATTATGCAAATGCTGAACATATCCCAGGGTGTTATTGCGCTTACCAAAACGGATCTTGTCGATGCAGACATTATTGACCTTGCCCGGGAAGAAATCACTGAGTTTGTCAAGGGAACATTTCTGGAACAAGCTCCGGTTTTACCGGTTTCAGCAGTAACCGGAGCGGGGATACCGGAATTAACCGCAGCGATTGATGCGTGTGCTGAATCAGTTCCTCAGCGTCCGAAAGGTGAAGTGTTTCGGCTTTTTATAGACAGGATATTTTCCATCAGCGGCTTTGGCACTGTGGTAACCGGGTCCGTGATAAGCGGCACACTCCATACCGCTGATCATGCCTATCTTCTTCCTTCAGGTAAAAAACTGCGCGTACGGCGGCTGGAACGGCATGGCAGGGAAGTAGATAGCGTTGTAGCCGGGGATCGGGCATCCCTCAATCTTGTCGGTTTAAATCGCGATGACTTCAAACGCGGGATGATTATTTCCGACAGGGAGCTTAATGATACCACCATGATTGATGCACAACTGACCCTGTTTCATCATGCCCCAAAAATTTCAATATGGAGTGATGTCTTATTTCTATTAGGGACGTTTGAGGCACAGGCGCGGGCGCATCTTCTGGACAGCAATAGTGCTGCAGGGGGTGATTCTGCCCTGGTACAGATCCATCTTCCCGTGTCGTGTAACATAAGTATCGGGGATCGGTTTATAATCCGCAGCACCTCAAGCGATGTGACCATGGGTGGCGGCGAGGTTATTGATGCATCACCGCTGCATCACCGAAGACGGCCGTCGAAACTTATTACCAACCTTGGAAAAATTGCTGAAGGCAAACTGACTGAATTAATTGCCGCAGAGGTGAGAAAGACAAAAAATGTACTGCTGCATACGGAAATTGCTGAAAAACTCTTCAACACGCCGGCAGAGGTGAAAGCTGTTATACAGGAAGGGATGCCGGACGATATCGTTGTCCGGAGTACAGATGATACGGCCTATCTTATTATAAAGAATGTGTATGAGCAGTGCCTGGAAACTATCCTGAAAAATATCACCGCCTATCATAAAAGAAATCCACTGGATGCAGGTGGGAGAACAATCCAGGACCTGATTGGCGTATTGGGAATTGATGCCTCTGAAAGGGGTGAGGATTTTATACGGTTGTTACTTGACAAGTTGATGCATGAAGGAAAATTGAAACAGGTGGGTAGTACCTGGGCAGCGGTTGAGCATACGGTGGTTATTGCCTCGGACATGCAGGAGAATATAGAGAAAATAGACACCTATTTAAAAAGCTTTGGTATGAAGGTTCCCCTTGCAACTGAAATTGATGCCTTCGCAAAAAAGAACCGTATAGAGCCGAAAAGCCTGAACCAGATTCTGAGATATTTAACGGAAAAAAAGCGCCTTTACCGTATGGAGGGTGATACACTCCATGCGGATATTGTAAATCCCGCGCGTATCAAGTTGCTGAAGGTTTTATCTGAAACTCCCGGAGGACTCACGGTCGCTCAATTCAGGGACCTTGTGGCTGATAACCGGAAGATCTGCCTGCGCCTTTTTGCTCTCTTTGACAGTGAACGTGTTACTGAGCGGAAAGGTGATGTGCGGGTTATTACTGAAAAGGGACGGAGATTACTCGCACAATCATGTGGATAAAAGCAACGGTCATCCCCGTAGGCAAGTACGAAAGCCCCTGGATAACATTGTGTAGAAGTAGAAGGTCATTCCTATGCCCTTCTACTTAACACACTGTTATTGTTTCCGTGTATAAATAACTACCGTTTCCGAATCCTTTCGTATATAGTTCTGCGTTATAAGACTCCTGATATCCGGATGCAAGAACCGATACAGATCCGTAGAATTCTTACGAATAAGTATCAGGTCAAATCGTTTCTCCTCTAATGCGGTGATGAGGCGTTTTGGTGGGGGATGCCCCGACCATATCGGGCCGAATAATGCACAAAAGTTATCCCACTCTGTTTTCTCTGTTCTGCTGTATAAATAGGTATCCATCGGCAGCCAGACTTCTCCCGGTGTTTTATTTGCCATTTCAACAATTTGCTGATCTGCATCATGGATTGTTTTCCAGGGATACAACGCGGTAAACGGGTTGTTCAAACCGAGCAGAAGCTGGAATACCAGGATTATTTTATATCGATAGAATATCGAAGCCGCAGCAATACAGAGCAGCGGTTCGGTCGGAAAGAGCGGATGAATGCCGCCTCCGCTTTTATAGATACCGGAGATAGAAGCAGCTACTACTGCCAGGAAAAAGATATGAAAACGGTGTTCCCAATGTTTAATGCCGGTATACATTACACAGCCCCAGAGGAGTAATTGAAGAAGGAAGAATCTATGCAATAAAAAAAGTGGTGGAACTGTTCTCAGGCCGTGCTTTGCCGGATAGGTAATTAAATAGGTAATTGCCCATCCTTTTGTTATCATGATGAGAAGACCGCCTATAGCCGCCCAGAATAGCAGCGGACTATATGTCCATAGTGTCCTCCGCTTTACTGCAACGGTAATAAGAACAATGATAAAAGGATACACAGCGGATTGCTTTGTGAAACAGGCAAGTCCACCGAGAAGCAAGGCAAGCATATCATCGCGCGGCGTGTCTTTTAAAAAGAAGAACAGGGTAATACAGGTCAGGCACATTTGCAGAGTGTCAACACCACTCTGGTCATATAAGGCATCCATTGGAAAGTAGGTGGCGAGAAAAACAGCGGATGTCCACAGGCCGGCATTTTGCGAATTGCCTCGTAATACAACGATCCTGAAAACGAAATAGACCGTTACTAAAAGAGCTGCGAGTGAGACAAGCCTGCCATAGCCGAATCCTGCTGGCAGGAAGCTATGGAAAATGCCCGTCAGTATAAAGAAAAAAGGTGTATACACGGTACCGACCGGGCCTAGTTCAGGATCAGGATAGATACATTTTACCTGTGAAAACCGTATTGCCATTATCTCATTATACGTTTCGATATACCTAAGTCCGGATGAGAAACGCTGCAGAGCAATGAATGTGATTATTCCAATAAAAAAAGTAACAACCGCACCTGCCAGGAAATATTCAGACATAAGAGAAACTTTTTTATAGCTGAGCATATAGAAGCAATAGATTGTTGCCAGAGTACCCATTAAAAGGAAAAAGGGCGCTACCCACCTGATACCCTCCGGGCCGTTAAATAAAGGACGTAAAACAGGAGGTAAGAAAAAAGTAGTGAGAATTGTGAAAGCAATACATGTAGTGATAATTATAAGCTGGGTGCGATTATCCGAGAGAAGATTATTAAAAGATTTGTTTTTCATGGTGTGTATTAATTAGATATGAGAATTAAGTTAAGTGTTATTCACATTATACATTTATTTTGGAGTAGTTCGCTATATATAATCAATTAACAGGATATGAAAAAAAGTAACCGGCCAGGTATTTATTAGGCACTTGAACAGATAATTCGTATTTTATTACTATGAATACTCAGAATTCTTCAGAAGAAATTACAGGATCAATTTTTAAATTTCTTTCCTTACTATTTAGCCGGCATAAAGTACAGAGTGTTTTAGTCGGTGGCTATGCGCTTATAGCAAACAAGGTTCAGCGGATGACTTTTGATATTGACTTTTTAGTAACCGCAAGTGATTTCTCCAGGATTGAACCGGATATTATTAAAGCGGGATATTCGGTTTTCAATCGTCAGGAATCGTTTGTGCAATTCAAGAGTGGAAAGCATGGGTTGCGGGACCTTGATTTTCTTATCAGCGACCAGCAGACTGTAGGGAAATTAATTGATAGCGGAAAAAAAATATATATAGCCGGAGAACCGTTTGTTGTTCCTTCAATTAAACACCTTATTGCAATGAAACTCCATTCTATATCAGGAAACAAAAAGAGAGAACTTAAGGATTTTCCTGATGTGGTCCAGCTAATGACTGCCAATGGCATTGATCCTGAGAAAAAAGATATTAAAAAGATGTTTAGAAAGTATAACGTGATGGATTTGTATGAGAGAATTATTAAAGTGGCAGGTGTGAAAAATGGAAAAAAAGCAAAAAAAAGAACTAAATCTTCCTGAAATCAAGAATGAGCCGCTTCCTCAATCCATACGCTCAATGGATGAAATTAATGAATGGATTGAACATGATTATAAACTTTTTTTCAACCGTAAGGCCTATGAGAGGGAAAAAAGGCTTTGTTCGGTAAATACTTTTTTTAAACTATAAATTCCTGCGAATAAAAATAGTAATCTACTTGTCAAGTGCACGTTTTTACTACTCTTATAACCAGCAAGATAGTAAATACCGTAGCTGAATTGGGTGTTGTAAATCCCCCCAATCTCCTTCTGTTCATAAAGGTACCTTTATACTATTTTACTCCTAACGATATTCTATTTTCTAAAAAGAAATAAGTATCTATGAAAAATACCTTCCGCTGGTTAATAAAAAAGATAATCAGATTTTTTTCTAACCTTTTCGGAAAAAAAGATCACACAACGGTGAATCCGGCCAGGGTCAGGCGGATTGCCTATTATATTGCAGGAGGTATTGGTGATGCGATCCTGGCCTATCCTGCGATCCGGTTTTTACAAAAGGTATACCCCAATGCCGGACTGACTGTTTTTGTCCCTCGCGAAAAATATTTTCTGCTCTCTGCACTCTTTGAGGATATCTGTGTGAGACAGTTACAGGGTTCTTTGGCATTTCTGTTATTATATGGAGTTCCTTTCAGGCAGTTTGACCTCTCATTAACAAACACTGTTGCGGTGTTTAAACTCGGCATTGAACTTGCCGCACTTTTTACCAGCCGTAAAAGAGGTGGTTTCAGATATCCGGACGAAGAATGGAATACTAGAGCATATCATTTTACGAGAATATTCTCTGATACAGTCCATGCTGCGAAACAGAATGTACAACTGGTGGCGGATATAACTCAGACTCCATATGATGAAGGTGATGTGTTATTACCGGAAGTGGAAAGAAATGAAATAAGTAAAGAGGTGATTATTCATCCGGGATCCGAAACAGGATATGAGAATAAGCGCTGGCCGGTTGAACGGTATACTACCATTATCAAGAAGTTAACGGAAAATGGGTATGGCGTGACTGTATTGCTTGGCCCCGCAGAAAGTGATATGGAAGAACAGTTTGAGAAACATGAGAAAGCCCGGTTCATGGTTGACCCGTCACCGGTTGCATTGGTTGCACTATTCAAGAGAGCCTGTCTGTTTATCGGTAATGATTCGGGACCGGCTCATATTGCGGCTTTTTATGGCGTACCTGAGATCGTTCTTTTCGGCCCGGTGCAACCGGAGCGAAGCGGACCCAAATCAAACAAGTGTATTGCACTTTACAATGCTGTTGATTGCTCGCCGTGTCATTTCACCTCTCGGGGATGTGAGGATAATAAGTGTATGCAGTCTATTACTGTAGAACAGGTATGGCGGGAGGTGAGTGCCCAATGGAAACAATAATCGATTTGACGCATCAGATTGATAATGGTATGCCGGTATACCCAGAAGACCTGCCGGTAAAGCTGCAGAGAATTAAAACGTTCGAACAGGACGGCTACAACAATCACAGGGTTGAAATAGGGATGCATGCAGGAACCCATATTGATGGGCCGATGCATTTGACAGATAGTACTACCTGTATTTCCCAACTCCCCCTGAACCACTTTATCGGAATTGGCAAGGTTATTCCTGCGAGTAATGAAACAACCATTACCTATAACGAAGAATATGCAAAAGATATCGAAAAGGGTAATATTGTTTTATTTTTTACCGGCCATGACAAACTGTTTGGCAAAGACACCTATTATACAGAGTATCCGGTGTTAGATGAACGATGGGCACAATTCTTTATAGATAAAAAGGTGAAGATGGTTGGTTTCGATTCCCCTTCACCTGATAAATATCCCTATACAATTCATACAATGTTATTGACAAATAAAATCATACTAATAGAGAATCTCACGAATGTGAGTGCATTATGCGATTGTACCGGATTTGAGGTTTTTGCGTTTCCACTAAAGATTCGTGCTGATTCCTCTCCGGTACGCGTAGTTGCCAGAGTCTTTGAATAAACTATACGTAATACGGTATCAATACATGGTACCGGTTTAGGGAGCTTATGAACTACCAGGGGTTTGCACTCGATCCGTTTCAGGAAGAAGCAGTAGAAGCTATTGATAAGGGGAAATCAGTAATTATATCAGCTCCAACCGGTTGTGGAAAAACGCTTATCGCAGAATACGCGGTTGAGGTTTCTCTGCAGGTGAATAAGCGGGTCATTTATACAGCACCGATAAAAGCACTCTCAAATCAGAAATACCGCGATTTTCGCAAGCGTTTTGGAGAGGCTATCGTTGGGATTCATACCGGAGATGTTACCATTAATCCCAAAGCCCCGCTTCTTATTATGACCACTGAGATATTCCGTAATCTCATTCTTGAGAATTCACCGCGGCTTAATGATATCTACTATGTAGTATTTGACGAGGTTCACTTTTTAGATGATGAAGAACGGGGCACGGTCTGGGAGGAGTGTATTATTCTCGCTCCGCCTGAGATACGGTTCCTCTGTTTAAGTGCCACGGTACCAAATATTAATGAGCTGGCTGACTGGATGAGCTCGGTTCGAAAAACTGCGTTTAAAGTAATTCGAGAGGATGAACGGCCGGTTCCCCTGCGACATTATCTCTTCAGTGCGAAATATGGATTAATGACATTAAAAGGGGTGCGCAAAAAGTATAAAAGGAATTTTAACGAACGAAAAAAATATTTCCACGGAAAGCCTTCATCGAAAAGAATTGTGAGTCATGTGATCAAAGAGGGAAATTTTCCCATTCTCTATTTCTGCTTTAACCGTAAAGCGTGTGAACGAAATGCACAGCACCATACCCGGCTGCATTTATTGACAGATGATGAACGGACGCAGTTGCAGATGATAGTGCAGAAACTGATTTCGCAGTACCGCCTTGAAGGGTATGACCGTCTCGGGCAGATGCGCTATTTATGGGAGTCAGGTGTTGCCTACCACCATGCAGGGATATTACCCGCTGCAAAGGAGATTGTTGAGCGGTTATTTACCACCGGCCTGATAAAACTCCTTTTCTGTACCGAAACATTTGCCCTGGGTATCAATATGCCTGCAAGTTCAGTGATATTTGATGAACTGGAAAAATTTAACGGCGTTGATTTCGAATACCTTACTACCCGACAGTATCATCAGATGGCGGGAAGGGCGGGGCGGCGGGGTATGGATGAAGAGGGACATGTCTATTCTCAGATAATCCCTGAGGCAACTGATCCCAAGGAGGTTGAACGAATATTTTATCACACCAGTGAAAGGATACAGAGTCGATTCTTTGCCTCATATTCCACGATATTGAATTTATACAATAAAGTCGGTGATGAAGCATTTGGCCTTTTTAGAAAGAGTTTACGAAATTATAAAAATGGGCAATTTTCTTTCACCAGGTCGTATCAACGTGCAGAACAACAGATACGTAATCGAATCAAATTCCTCCAGACAGCCGGTTTTCTTGAAGGGACACAGCTTACCAGAAAAGGCGCACTGGCAGCAGCGGTCAGCGGGTATGAGATTCAGGCGGCGGAGCTCTATTATTCACGCAGTTTTGATGGGTGCAGTCCCCAGCAACTGTGTGTGGTGCTTGCGGCACTGGTAACAGAGGCGCGGAGGAAAAAGGGAGCTGTCTCTGATATTGCTTTCAGGTTTCAAGGAGAAAAGGTCATTCATAAGCTTCGCAAAAAGGAGATTGGATTCAATATAACCCAACCAATTCGGGAGATGGACTTCTCTCTTGCAGCGCCGGTATTTGCCTGGGCTAATGGCTGTGCACTTGCAGAGCTGGAATCATTCGGCGTTCCTGAAGGTGACCTGGTAAGATTGTTGCGTATGTCAATTCAGTTGCTGCGTACGTTGCGGGACAAGCTCCACGATCCTGTTCTCGCTGACTGTATGCATGAAGCACTGGTATTGATAAACCGCGATATTGTTGACGCGCAGGCTGAGTTGGAAGTCGAGTGAACGGTTTAAAATCTCTGTGCCTTCTATGGTGAAATTCCTCTAGTATCTCTTTTTCTTACTCATCGCCGGAGCGAGTTATCTGGCAATTAAATTATTTATAAAAGCAAGAAAAAAAATGGCAGTTACGGGATAATTGTAGAAACCCATGCCACGATAAGGTCTTCATATTTCTGCGCCGCTGTACTCATTGCTGCTCCAGTGGTTTTACCGACACTTTGGAGAAATCCGGCAAAGAGCGGATCGGCATACTCATCAGGATGGACACAGCAATTGTAGGGATTTTCACTGTCATCCCAGTAATCGGCAATGTGGTTTTCACCTTTAAATGAATATACAGGGACATTACGATGTGCTGTAGCTGCAATCCATTGCTCATCCGGTTTTTGGGTTTTGCCAATATAATCTGTATAGTTCTGTTTGCTTTTAAGTACTTCATAATAATTGTAGGCCTGATCTATAATAACCCGCTGATCTTCCTGGCCATGCATATGAAGAATTGGGATAGTTGTGTTTTTAATGAATTCCGGCCCGTCAAATGGCGCATCATCAAAGAAGAATCCGCCGGGAAATTCAGTTCCCGTAGAAAGATGAAGGATCTCTTCAGGTGAATCAAGTCCGGATTCCAGAATGACTCCTGCGAAACTATTCTTATGCAACGATGTACCCGCTAAATAACTGGCTGGTATAGCCCCCATGGAGTACCCATAGACTATAATTTCATTCGTGTCAACATCAGTCCTGGTTTTCAGATAGGTCGCTGCTGTTTCAGCGTCCTTTTTAATATTATCCCGCGTTGTTTCACCTTTGGATAATCCATACCCTCTATAAGTAAAAATAAAAACGTTGGCACCCATATTCCATAACGCTACAGCACGATACCAGTACCGCCAGAGATGCCCCGAGTTACCATGGCAATATAAAAAGGTTACTGATTTGTCGATAAGGGGACAGGTGTCAATTGAAACATTTGTTGGTGCCGGTAAGAATACACCATGTAGGTAATTATTATAGGATGAGAGCTGATCCTGCGGGATAACTTCAGCACCCGGTACGGTCACATAAATTTCCCTTTCAACAAGGCTGGAGTCTATCCACTGCGGTGGATCACTGCCGACATACAAGGGGAGATTGTGATAATCAGAAATGGAAGTAGCTTCTTCACCTTCAAATAGGAAAAAGTCGAGTTTTATACAATTAAGCCAGCATACTAGTATAAAATATAAATAAATTAAAAATAATTTTTTCATATTACTTTCCTTTTTTAGAGCGTCCGAAAATCCAACTGAATCCTAATGTTATATCCAAAATCCCATATTTTTTTTCTTCCTTTTCATCAGTTATCATACTAATCCAGAAAATCTCAGAGTCATAATAATTATATGCAAAGTCGCGGATCGTACATTTTAAACCAAGACTTGCTTTTTCCTTTATAAAAAACTCAAATCCGAAGAATGGATTTATCATGGTGATAGGTTTAGTATCATTATACCGATAAAAATTGAGTCCCAGCGATAGGCCAATATAAGGATTAAACCATTTATATCGCCACCCTCCACCAAGCTCAAATGTTGGGAAAATGACAAGCCCATGCTGAAAATCAGTAATCCATTCGAGTTTAAATGAGCCACCACATCCCCACCCTATCTTGGGTGTTTCTGTTTGTGTGCGTATTCCCGGTTGTATAGGGACCCAAAAGATTCCCGTTGTTAAATCCAGCACTCCTGGAATAATTAATCCTGTGATATTCAAATGTGCGGCGATATCTAAATCTTGAAATAACCCGTACCGTGCGCCGGCGAAAAAATGGGGTATAGGTATTGGTCCTCCAAGATTTACCATCATGGGACCGCCGAGTGTCAGTTCCATACCGGTGTTTCCCTTGCCGACGGTTCGAACCTGATTCACAGCAGAACACGAGTAGAAAAGTAGCACGAGGAGCAATAGCAATACACTCAGAAAAATGTATTTGTTTTTTTGCCTTTTCATAATAATTACCTGGTAAATTGAAAGTTCTGTAAAATTATTCGTAAATCTAAATTACGAGTACTTTTGACGGATGTCAATATCTTTTTATCTTTTCGGTAATAGAAACCTGTGACAACTAGGTGAGGTGGGTGAATATGAAATAGCTGATTTGGACAGGAATGCCTTTAATGCATTGGACGATGTTGTTGTAATTGTCAATTGAAATAATAAGTAGTGGACTACGGTGCAGATTTATGTTGGAAGTTTTCGCATCTTTTTAAGGTAAAATAACCTGGATTTCTTTGAAAAAAGTTTTTTCGTGCTTGGAACAAAATCTGGAACGAATTCATACCCATCAAGCATTTCTTTAATTGCATCTTTCGGCTTGATAACCTTTTTTAACAGAGTAGACTTTTTACTTTTTACCATTACAGAGTTCCTCAGGAGTGTTTTGTGGAGAGTGATTTAATCGTTTAAGTTTTGTTGCAAATAAAAATATACCTCTCGAATGTCCCTGTTCGTATCTATCATCATAAACAATTTAAAAGAACAATGCTGAATTTATTATTTATTACGTAAGCACAACAGCTTTTATTGATACGAATTAAGCTGCCAGACGGTAATCCTGTATAATGGTTGTGAAATCATTTTTTAATAGAAGATCGTGGATTTCCTGGTAATTTTCAACTGTTTTAGGCAACTCTGTTATTTCAAGAATAAATTCAATTGTTTCAATCATAATCATCCACCTTTCAATTATGCATTACTTTGTGATAGAGATGATGAAAAACAGTAATTGAATAAAGGTGCCTCTAATAACTAATCTATCCTAAAAAAGAGAATTTCGCCAAAAAATGTATTTACAAATATTTTTATTTTGTAAACAATTCAGGAGGTGTTTTCCGTAAAATAGAAGAGATAGTATGTAAGAACTGAATAAAGAGAATGTTTTAAAAGTTTTACCTATTATAAAACAGCGGATTATTGTCCTGTATGACCAAAACCGCCGCTTCCCCGTACTGTTTCAGAAAGGGAATCATTCTCTTTGAAATCCATATCCGCGACAACAGCCATGGGGACGACCTGGGCAATCCGTTCACCCCGATTAAGAGTAAATGGTTCAGTGCCAAGGTTTGCAAGGATAACTTTTACTTCTCCACGATAATCAGAGTCAATGGTACCCGGTGTATTGAGTATCGTTATACCGTGTTTCCATGCAAGACCGCTTCTGGGCCGGACCTGTACTTCGAATCCCTGTGGAATTTCAAAACAGAATCCAGTGGGAACAAGGATACGCTCACCCGGTTTTAGCACGATACTCTCTTCTATAGCGGCTGCAATATCACAGCCGCTTGAACCGGAGGTCATTTTATGAGGAACAGGAAGGTTTTCCGCATGGGGAAGGCGTTTAACTAAAATATTTTTCATATGCCGTATGGTAATTTAATAGAGAATAGTGATAACGTAAAAGCCATACTATGATTCTGCCTGACTCAACAGGTCTTATCAAAACCAGGTGTTTTATAAAGCAATTAGTTATCGCTGCCTATCAGTACTTTCATACTCAACCGGACTTTTCCGCGTTCGATACCGATGAGTTTTACCTTTACCATATCACCCAATTTTACAACATCTTCAACCTTATTAACCCGTTTTGTATCAAGTTCGGAGATATGAATCAGTCCGTCTTTACCCGGCAGATATTCGGCAAAAGCGCCAAAATCAACAATCGACTTGATTTTTGCTTCATACACTGCGCCGACCTCAGGTTCTGCAATAATTTGTCGTATACGTTCAATAGCGGCATCCGCCTCAGATTTAGCTGCGGCAAAAACATTCACCGTGCCGTCATCGTCAATATTGATGGTTGCTCCGGTAGTATCCTGTATATCACGGATAATCCGGCCGCCAGGCCCGATAATCTCACCAATCTTTTCTTTGTCAACTGTTATACTGGTGATACGCGGGGCATAAGGCGAAAGATCGGAGCGGGATTTGGGAATCGCCTGCTCCATGGTATCAAGGATTCTGTTTCTGGCGCTGTTTGCTTTCGATAGTGCATCACGCATAAGCTCCGGTGTAATACCGTCAATTTTTATATCCATCTGTATCGCAGTAACACCTCCGCGAGTACCGGCAACTTTAAAGTCCATGTCACCCATATGATCCTCGGTGCCAAGAATATCAGTAAGGATCGCAATTTTATCACCTTCTTTAATGAGTCCCATCGCGACTCCGGCGACATGCTCTTTAATTGGCACACCAGCCGCCATAAGTGATAATGAACCGCCGCATACCGAAGCCATTGAGGATGAACCGTTTGATTCCAGCACTTCCGATACAATACGAATGGTATACGGAAAACTTTTTTCATTCGGAAGAATTGGCGAAAGTGCAAGCTCAGCAAGGTGTCCGTGACCGATTTCCCTGCGGCTGACAGCACCAAGCCGTTTTGTTTCGCCGACTGAGAAAGGCGGAAAATTATAATGAAGCATATACGATTTACTATATTCAGCCTGAATATTATCAATACGCTGCTCATCCATTTTGGTGCCGAGAGTCACAACAACAAGTGCCTGTGTTTCACCGCGCGTGAAGAGGCCGGAGCCGTGTGCCCGGGGAAGGATGTCAAGGTCGCAAGTAATATCACGGATCGTATCACAATCCCTGCCGCCGATACGGGTGCCGGTTTCGAGTATGGTAGAACGCATGTCATTACATTCGAGATCGTGTAATACTTTTGCAATAACAGATTCTTTTTCTGGAAATTTCTCTGCAAGCTGTTCCTGTATTTCAGTTTTTAATTCCTTAAGTTTTCTATATCGAGTCATTTTATGCCCGTGAAAACTGATATCATGTATTCTGTCTTTAGCCAGTTCAGTCACTGCCGTAACAATTTCCGGATCGTCTTCCTCTAATGGTGTAACTGTTTTTTCCGGTATCTCACATTTATCAAGAAGCTCTTTTTGCAGGTTGACAAGCTGTTTGATATGTTCATGCGCAAACATGATTGCCTCGATAAGTTTTTCTTCTTTCACTTCATTTCCGCCACCCTCAACCATCATGATTGATTCTTCGGTACCGGCAACAACCAGGTCCAGTCCCCCGGCTCCCGTTTCCGCGATCGTGGGGAATACTTTCAGTTCGCCATTTACCATACCGACACGGACACAGGCAACCGGTCCGGAAAATGGCATATCAGAAAGACTGAGAGCACAGGAGGATGAAGTGACAGCCAGAACGTCTGCATTATACTTCTCATCAGCGGAGATAACCGTGTTGATAATTTGAACCTCATTGTTATACCCTTCAGGGAATAATGGACGGATAGTTCTGTCCACAATGCGTGCGCTTATTACTTCGCTCTCACTCGGTTTCCCTTCTCTTTTATAAAATCCTCCGGGAATTTTTCCTGCGGCGTATGTTTTCGCAATAAATTCGACAGTAAGTGGAAAAAAGTCGATACCTTCACGCGGTGGACCTGAACAGGCGGTTGATAGAACCATAGTGTCACCGATGCGAATGACAATTGAACCACTTGCCTGTCTCGCAATACGTCCTGTTTCAAGCGAGATTGTAATGTCATTAATTGATGCGTTTACTGTTTGTATACTCATGTAATTCTCCATGCATAATATGTTTATAAGTTGTACTTGTGTTGTCAGAGGTGTCTGTGTAATCTTGTGTATACAATAAAGAAAGAACCTGCCGTTCACAACAGGTTCATCAATCAGTTAGAAAAACATATACATCAAGAATATCCTGAAAACCATATGATTATTTTCTGATCTTAAGTTTTTCAATCAATGTTCGATATTCAGCAATATCGTTTGCTTTGAGATAATCAAGAAATGACCTTCTCTGACCAACAAGTTTTAAAAGACCGTATCGTGTATGGTGGTCTTTTTTATGTATTTTTAAATGTGCTGTAAGATCATTAATACGCTCCGTAAGGAGTGCGATCTGTACATTGGTATTCCCGGAATCCTTTTCATCCTTTCCGTGCTTTTTAATAATTTTCAGTTTGCACTCTTTCGTAAGAGGCATAGTTCTTCTACTCCTTGTTAAAAAACTGTTTAATTTTCTCGATATCCTTCCTGATCTGTTCAACCAGGGTGGCTTCGGAAGAGAATGTCTGATCCGGTCTGATAAAATTGTGAAGCCACAGGGCTGATTCAGTATGTATCCCCGGATCCAGTACTATCGGGTCCAGAGAATGAAATTCAAAATGGTACTCTCTTTCTTCGAATGTAGGACAGTTCCCGAAATATAAAGCACCCTTCAGTTTACTCTCTTTGAATTCAACTTCTGCAGCATACACACCGGGGGGCGGAATTACTTTTTGCGAAGGCGGACACTTAAAATTAAGTGTCGGATATCCCAGCTCAAAGCCTTTTCTCATCCCTCGGATTCGTTTTGCAAGAATTGGATACGGGTGTCCAAGCATTCTTACCGCTTCATCTATACGCCTTTCACCGATTAAATTGCGTATCTCAGTTGACGATGCAACCAGCGTATTTTCCGTATGAAGGCTTACAGGAAACACATAAAAATGGTTTCTGACATCCAAATTATGCAAAAAGTTATACGATCCTTTTCTATCCTTACCAAAAGAGTGATTTTCACCCATAACCCATTCCACAGCTTTAAATCGATTAATTAAAATATCCTGTATGAAATCTTCCGGAGTAAGGGCTGCAAATTGGTTATCAAAGGGTATACATATTAAATAATCAATGGGAAAATCACGCAGAAGAAACGCTTTTTCATTAAAAGTAGTGAGACGGGGAGGTGTCTGATCCGGATAGAGGAAGGCCCGGGTGTGTGGCTCAAAAGTGATAATTATAGTTGACGCGTTATGATATTTAGCTCGCTCACAGACTTTAGTAATAAGATAGTGATGGCCGTTATGTATCCCGTCAAAATTACCCACAGACACAACACTTTTTTTGATTGATGGTATTGGCTCGCCGCAACTGATAACGTTCATGGCTTAATAAATACCTTAATAGGGTGATACAGTTTTGCTGATACCTGTTCTGTAATGGCAATAAGTTCTTTTACGTTATTATAAATAAATACCATTTTCTCCGTACCCGCATTTTCTATAGAAATGTTACGGCCATAGGCAATGTCCTGTATTTCTGCGTCTGATGCCGTATATGAGGGACAGTGAGAAAATATATCAGTGATGGAATGAAGAGATATCTCTTGGTTCTGCTGAATAGTATCAGCTGGAATTGCATTTTCTATTGTAAAGTCATGGATGGCAGTTCTGTGAATTGATGAAGCATAACCTATTGTTCCGGCCTTTTCAGCAATATCACGCGCGAGTGATCGGATATAGGTGCCTTTTGAACATTCTGTAGTAAAAAAAGCTTCTCCTTTTTCAGGGTCGTAGCGGACCAGTGTCAATGAATAGATTGTTATTTCACGCGATGGTATATCAATCTCCTGATTATTTCGAGCGAGTGCATATGCCCGTTTGCCCTTTATTTTTATCGCAGAATATTCAGGTGGTTTCTGAAGAATTGTTCCCTGGAATGCAGGTGCACTATCTATGAGTTGCTGTTTGGTTGGAAAAGGTTTATTGCTATCGATAATAGTGCCTGTACTATCAAGGGTATCGGTGGTAACCCCGAATTGTATACTGAACGAATATTTTTTTGGTTCAGAAGGCAGATAGGGAAGAAGGCGTGTGGCAGAACCAACTGCAAGTATTAAAAGCCCCGTTGCTTCAGGATCGAGTGTACCGTTGTGGCCGATTTTTTTTGTACCGAGTGCCCGGCGTACTCTTCTGATTATATCAAATGATGTTGGGCCTTTTGGTTTATTAATGAATAAAAAACCGTTCAAGAATTATTCCAATTCCTTTTGTATTATTGCCAGCATTTTCTGCTTTGCCTGTTCAAGCGGGAGGTCAATGGTACATCCGGCAGCGCACATATGACCACCGCCACCGGGGATTATCTGGGCGATTTTACCGACATCAACCCCACCGGTTGACCGAAGGCTGAAATGAGAGCTTTTATTATTGTGCTTAATAAATATACCGACTTCCACCCCGGCAGCGGTTAATGCCTGATCAGACATGCCTTCAATATCACCATTGCCTGCTCCTGATTCTTCAAGCAGCGAGGCGGGCATCTCCATGGAGCTGATACGGTTATTATTGTAAAATGTTAAGGTTGACCATATCTTCGCTCGAAGCAGAAGACCGGCCGGGCTGAAAGAGGTATACACCTGTCGGTAAATTTTTGAGCAGTCAGCCCCGTTGTCAGTCAGGTGTGCGCAAATGCGCAACACGTCACTGTTTGTATTCGAGAATTGAAACCCCCCGGTGTCTGTCAGAATGCCGGTATAGAGTGCCTCTGCAACATGTTCCGGTAACTCTACAGAATGAGAATTAAAAAAAGTATAGAGAATTTCACTGGTTGCAGAAGCTTCACAGTCTACGATATTCAGATCGCCTTCGAGTGTATTATCCTTATGGTGGTCTATGTTGATAGTAACAGGTGCAACATCCCTTTTAGTATCCCAACCAAGCCGTGATGAGTTTGATGCATCCAGAATTACAAAAACATCAAAGGTCCGCAGGGGATCGCTGTTAACAATTTTATCAGTATTCCGGAGAAATAAAAATTTCCTCGGCACCGGATCGTGGCTATATATGACCACCTCTTTTCCTAATGAAGTCAGATACCAGTAAAAGGCGAGTTGTGAGCAGATACTGTCGCCATCCGGATTTACATGTGACGAAATAAGAAAAGAGTGATTTCTTTCTATACTATCTTGGAGTTTAGACCAGGTCATCCTTAACTTGCTCGAGTATAGTATTAATCTCTTCACTCCGATCGAGTGAAGAATCGATTTTAAATATAAGTTTCGGAATATGTTTCATTTTTATACGAGCTGCAACACATCGCTGGATAAAAGAAGCAGCACCATTTAAAGCAACATGTGCTTTTTCTTTCTGCTCATCACTGCCGAATACACTGACAAAAACCGTCGCGTTTCGTGAATCCGGTGCGAGCTTTATATCGGTAACGGTAACGATATAAGGAATCCGTGGATCATTTACTTTATTGGTAATTGTCCAGGTAATCTCTCTATTCAGATGTTCCCGTATTCGCTCGGTATGCCATTGTGAAGAGGTCATTACACTGCACTCGTTGCTTTGGATAATTTTCTGGCTATTTCAATTTTTTCGTATACTTCAACGCGGTCGCCTTCCTGGTAATCGGTCATTCTATCCAGAGTGAGACCGCATTCATAGCCGTTCTGTACTTCACGGACGTCTTCTTTATGCCGCTTCAGAGTCGATATCGTTGAATCGGCTATTTCAATATCATCACGTATCAGACGGGCATGTGAATTACGGGTAACCGTCCCGGAGGTAATCATGCAACCGGCAATCTGACCGACTTTGGAAATTTTAAATACCTGTCTGATTTCGATTGTTGCAACCACTTTTTCTTTAATTTCAGGAGCAAGCATACCTTCCATTGCATCATGGATTTCATCAACCGCTTCATAAATGATACGATAGGTCCGGATGTCAACACCTTCGTTTTTAGCTATTTCTCTGATTTTGCTGTTGGGATTTACATGGAAGCCGACAATAATAGCTTTCGATGCAGTGGCGAGCATGATGTCCGTTTCTTTTATCGCCCCGACACTTCTATGAATAACATTCACCCTGATTTCGCTGGTGCTTAATTTTTCTAATGACGATGCAAGTGCTTCTACTGAACCGTCCACATCTCCCTTGATGACCAGATTAAGTGTCTGCATCTGTCCTTCCTGGATTGCCTCATACAGATGTTCGAGGGAGACGCACCCGATTTTTCTTAATTCACGTTCTTTTGCAGCAAGCCGGCGACGGGCGCTGATTTCACGGGCCTCCTTTTCTTCCTGCATAGCTTTAAACGAGTCACCTGCCTGCGGAGTACCTGAAAGGCCGAGAACAACCACCGGTTGTGACGGGCCGGCACTTTCAATTGACACACCGCGTTCATTGAACAGGTCACGGACACGCCCGGAATGAATGCCGGTGACAAAGGCATCACCTTTATGGAGTGTGCCGCGCTGAATAAGGACCGTTGCCATCGAACCTTTGCCTTTGTCAAGCTCTGACTCAATAACCACACCACGGGCTTTACCTTCTTTGGTGGCGGTAAGTTCAAGAATTTCCGTCTCAAGCGCAAGGGTTTCCAGCAATTTATCTATTCCCTGGCCTGTTTTTGCAGAAATTTCCACACAGGATATCTGGCCGCCGTAGTCTGAAACAATAACGTTATATTGTGAAAGCTCTGATTTTACTTTGTCTATGTTAGCCGCAGGGAGGTCTATTTTATTAATCGCCACAATAATGGGTACATTGGCAGCACGTGCATGGTCTATCGCTTCCTTTGTCTGAGGCATAACGCCGGCCTCGGCTGCGACAATGAGTACCACAACATCAGTGACCTGAGAGCCGCGCGCACGCATTGCAGTAAATGCTTCGTGGCCGGGGGTGTCAAGAAACGTAACATTACCATGATTGGTACTGACCTCATAAGCTGCGATATGCTGAGTAATACCACCAGCCTCGCCGGCAATTACATTTGTTTTACGGATATAATCAAGGACGGAGGTTTTTCCATGATCGACATGTCCCATGATAGTAATGACCGGTGAGCGTGGTTCAAGCTTGCCGACCTTCTCCTCATCCAGATCCTCTTCATCCTCTGAAGCATATTCACTCATCAGTTTCGCGGTATAGCCAAACTCATCGGATACCAGTTCGATTGTCTCAAAATCGAGGCGCTGGTTGATAGTGACAAACAAACCGATTTCCAGGCATTTTGCGATCACCTCACTCGCCTTCATGCCCATCATATTGGCAAGCTCATTGGCCGTGACAAATTCACTGACATTCAGCTCTTTTTTATCCTCTATAACCTCACTATCCTTGTCGGTAGTCTTTTTATATTTCTTTTTAGTAGAGCCGGCACCAATTTTTGCAAGGGTCTTTTTTACATTCGCTTTCAATTCTATTACGTTGATTTCAGGCCGAGCGGCTTTTCCTTTTGCTGCTTTCTTTTTTCCCTTCTTTCCTGCCTGGCGTTTTCCCTGGACACCTTCTTTGGGAGGGGGTGGTTGGCTTGTCAAATCAGTTCCAAGCACCTTCTGAGTGGTACCTGAACGGGGGGTGTGTCTTCTGTGACGTGAATGTCTGTCTGTTTTTTCCCGCACCATATCCTTTTCAGGCTTTTTCCCCTCCAGCGGTCCTTTTTCCGCTTTCTTCGCTTCAGCGATTTTTCCCAGAAGCTCCTCTTTGGCCTTTGCTATTTTCTGCTTCTTTCGGGCATATTGCTTTTTGATTTCTGCACGTTCCTGCTCAAATTTCTGCTTGATCTGTTCTCGCAAGTTCTCATCGACAGTGCTCATGTGGCTTTTAACAGTAATACCCATTCCTCTGAGCATCTGCACGAGTGCTTCGCTGGAAACTTTGAATTCTTTTGCGAGTTTGTATACTTTTTCTTTTGCCATGCCTTATCCTTTCGGCAGGATTATATTGCCTTCAGAGGTATCAAATTAATTAGTTTCTGTTAAATATTGACAGATG
>CBDVBE010000055.1:0-21955 GCA_965372145.1 uncultured bacterium
GAATTATATTTTCAAAAGTTAGATGTTTTCCAACCGGATTTTGTGGTCATAGAATCTAACACACATAGAAAAACAGAAACTTGAACGTGAATTGGGGATGAGTAGTGGCTATGTGTTAGGCTTTTCGAATCGGACTTTCGAGGAGTTCTTTCGCGAGGTAGTCGGTATTGAGATCTATGACACCCGTTTCGATTATGGCTCAGGCTCCAAGGCAAATCGAATTCGGGCTTTCTGGAACATGGCTACGGATGATCAACTCTGTCTCCTTTTCAATGGGCTTCTTGAGGGATGGGACATTTACTCTGAAGAGTCGATTCCACTGTCTGCGCGTGAATTGTTGGTTCGCATACTAAAAAGGCTTGGGGGGATAAACACTCCTGATGTCAAACAAGAGAAAAAATCAACCAGTATCAGTGACGATGTTTCGAGTAAACTCATATCTCGATTAATTCAGGTGTCGGCCTTACCTCCACAAAAACGCGGATATGATTTCGAAGCATTTCTTAATGAACTGTTCAACGCCAATGGACTTGCTGCGCGGGCTTCTTTCCGTCTAACAGGAGAACAGATAGATGGAAGTTTTGAGATGCACAATGAGACTTATCTACTGGAAGCCAAATGGCAGAACGCTCAAACTGGCGCAGCAGATTTGCACACATTTGAGGGAAAATTGGGCCAGAAGGCGTCTTGGTCACGGGGGCTATTCGTAAGCAATTCTGGATTCTCTTCTGACGGCCTTCAAGCTTTCGGAAGAGGAAAACGTCTCATATGCATGGACGGTTTCGATTTGTCCGAAATGCTGAGATTGAAGCTCTCGTTTATTGATGTGATGGATGCAAAGGTGCGGAGAGCAGCAGAGACAGGATATCCGTTTGTGCCTGTACGAGAACTCTTCGTCGGTTGAAACCCAACCGAACAAGTGCATGCAGGGGATTGCATTCCGCTGGCGCTCCATGCAACCCCTGATGCTTGTGTTAAAAAGCGAAGTTGGAAAATATTATCTAACTTTATTCCCTTATTTATATATTTTAGACATATGGATGACAATACTAATGAAAAGCAATCTCCAAAGATAACCCGCATTCCAGCAGGAGATATCATTTGCTACGAGGTCTATGAACATGAGCTTGACCAGATTGCTAATGGTTCTCAAAATCAAATATTATTAAATATTGCGATTGGGCTAATTAGTATTGCTTTTACACTATTAACTACACTCATAAAATTTCCACATCCATCCTCTACAGAAGTTTATTTGTTCTTTTTAACTTTATGTATAGTTGCGTTTATAGTTGGGTTCATATTGATGGCATTATGGGTAAAAAACAGGAAACCAAAGTCTGACATTTTAAATACAATAAAAAGCAGATCAAAGCCTTCACCGCCAAAAGAGTCTAGTGAATAAAAATTTAATTAGGAGAAAATATGCCGTTTGCAGAGCAAACACCAAGAGAGTTTTCTAGAGCTGGCATTACTTCCATTGCCCAAGGCCAAAGGGGAGTATATGGTATATTTGGAAATAACAAATGGATTTACATTGGCAAAGCTGATGATATGAGAGAAAGATTGCTCCAGCACTTAAATGATAAAACTTCTGATATTCATTTAAATCATCCTACACATTGGGTTGCCAATGTGTACAAAAAAGATCCAACACAGGAAGAGAAGGATCTATTGCTTGAATTCAAGCCCATTTGTAATAAGAGAATAGGTTAGAAAAAATTGCTTCATATTAATGCTATTCTGAAATGGTTTTAATCATCTAAAAATTTTGTCCTTATCATAACCACTAACAACACCTCGAGAATTACTTTCTTACAAAACACAATTATTTCAAAATTCAAAATTGATAATACTGTCCAATATCTCATTTTAGGTACAAATCCGGTACACTTTTTAATTTTTATCGGAAAAATGGCTTAAATGGTATGAAAAAAGGCAGGTGAACTGGTTTTGAAGCCAGTTGGGACACCTGCTGGCTGAAAAACTCATCTGCGAAAAAAAACTACTTAAAGCAGACTATTTTGTTCGTCATTAAAAGGATATTTTTTTCCATACACAGGGATAAATAATCCTTTTCTAGGTCTCTTAATTAGCATCCTAAAGCCTATCTTTTCAGATAAAGCAGGATAAGATAGGATAATAATGGTCCCGATTGGTCCCGTTTGCCATTTCCCAGATAGTAATTATTTTCTGGAATAAGCATAATGAATTCCTCTCTTGAATGCTTATCCATTTATGTCATCTTTCGTAGGAAACACGACATAAATATTAAACAATCCCAATCCAGAGACTTCAGTCCCACATCTGAGACTGTTTTCTAAACGCACCCCGTCAAAACCACTCGTTTTCGCCAGTTTCCCCCATGGTAAAATATTTGCTTTACTGAATAGATGGAATTGTGGTATAATTGAGTATATTGTTGTAATAGGTGTTTTGAACCCATTATTTACCCCGAGGTAAGTATGAAATCCCCTGAAAATTCTTCCCGCTGGTTTGTCATTTCTGGTTTGATTATTGTTGTAATGAGTGCAATTTGTTATGGTAGGAGTGGTTTAGTGGAACCAGCTCAACCAGCGCTTAATTTAATGGATGTCAAAATAACACCACATCACAGTATTGCTTTACCTCATTTGCAAAGAAACCCTAACGTACCGTACCGGCAAACCGGTAGGCCTAAAATTTTTCACCGTCATAATGAAAACCGTGAGTATAAACTGAAACTTGACAGTATGGTATATGTTGAATATGCAAAATATGTATATACCTACAACAATAGCGGTGATGTTACCCTGACAACCGTCGATGAATGGATTGGGGGTGAATGGGTGAAATCTATCAATTATAAATATACGTATAACAACAGTGGTGATATCATAACACAAAATTTACAAATGTGGGAAGAAGACCTATGGGTTGATTATATGAAAGGTGAATTCACCTACGATACCAATGGAAATCTTTTAACACAAGTTTTTCAAATGTGGGAAGAGGACCAATGGAATAATTTTGTAAAACACGAATACACTTACGATACTGATGGTAAATTAATTGCATATAATAATTATTCCGGGACATCCAGGCAGTGGGAAAATGCTACAAAAAATGAATATACGTACGATTCCAACGGAAATGCTACCCGGGTAATAGTTTATTTATGGGAATCAGACAAATGGGCTAATTCGCAAAAGAATGAATTTTCCTACAGTAATAGCGGATACATTCTGATAGGACATTTTTATACCTGGGAAGACAGCCTTTGGGTAAACTTTGAGAAATATGAGTATACCTATAACAGCAGCGACAATACTTCATTATGTGCTGTATACAGCTGGGAGGAAGATCAGTGGGCCAACTATGAAAAAGGTGAGTATACTTACGACAATAACGATAATATGGTTTTATATATCTGGTATGAATGGGAAGAAACCCAATGGGTGAACTCGGAGAAATATGAAGGATTTTATAATCTTTCCGTCAATTTTAATGATGTTAAATACCCCAATGTATTAAAAATCCCAGACGTATTAACCTGGCCATCTTACTGGTATGGTAACGCTGGCACAAATATAGCAGATTCAGGTAAAAACTATTATTGGAAAGATTCAACAAGTACCTGGGAAATTGAATTAGACGGGAAAATGTACTTTTCTCCACTTATCGTCCCGATCATTAACAATCCTTCTTTATCCGACAAGTATGCAAAAAACCCTTTAACCCTACAAAGTAACCGGGTCGGCTCTTTGCTGTCCTTAACCAACCACACAGGATCGGATATTGACCTTTCAATCTATTCATTGAACGGAAAAAGGGTAAAAAGAGTCATTGTCCCTGAAGCAGGTATGATAATAGATATTTCCAGCTTAGCCTCTGGTATCTATTTCTTTAAATATTCTCATAAAAATACTGTATTTCCACTAATCTCGTTTGTGAAATGGAAATAAAAATAGACAAAATGGTATCGGAGTAGAAATATACTAACTAGTCGCTGCAGCAATTAAATTGCTAAGCTGCACGTTATAAGAGATAGGAGTATCTATATGTCAAAACACCAGTATGCCATGGAATTGTTAATAGTTTTAGCTATATTGCTTTTATTTTTAGTTGCTTGTGGAGATTCTTCAAAACCGAATGATCCTTATAAAGTAACCGTAAGTTCAACTTCAGGTGGCAGTACCGATAAGGATGGAGATAACTTTTTTGAATATGGTGATTCGATAACAATTACTCCCAATCCAGACATTAAGTATCATTTTACTAAATGGAGTGGAGATGCATCAGGAAATGACAACCCATTAACAATAGAAAATATAACCTCTAATTTAACAATAATTGCTAATTTTAAAAGTGAAATCTATAAAATTGCAGCCAGAGGTGGCCACTCATTGATCCTTACAGCCGAAAACATTCTCTGGGCTGTTGGATGCAACAATTTTGGACAACTAGGTGATGGAACAACGGTAAACAAAAACACTATCAAATATATCACAAAGGATATATCCGATATTTCAACTGGTCACTTCTTTACATTAATACTCAAAACTAATAACATTTTATGGGCTATGGGTGATAATAACGAAGGGGAACTTGGTGATGGGTCAAATACAAATAGAATTACGCCAGTACAAGTGATGAGCGATGTTGCCAAAGTCGGTGCAGGAGCTGCCCACTCGTTTATTATCAAGACCGATAATACGCTTTGGACTACGGGAAGGAATGCACATGGTGAACTGGGAGACGGGACTACTATAGACAGGAATATACCCGGACAGGTAATGAGTGATGTCACAGAAATTACCGGTGGATTTAATCACTCATTGATTCTCAAGACCGATAATACGCTTTGGGCTACGGGAAAAAACCAATATGGTGAATTGGGAGATGGGACAAATACAGAAAGGATTTCTCCAATACAAGTAATGAATGATGTCGCTGAAATTGCGGCTGGAGGTTTTTACACATTAATTCTAAAGACAGATAACACTTTATGGGCTACGGGAAATAATGCTCATGGTCAATTGGGAGATGGGACAAATACAAACAGGAATACACCAGTACAAGTAATGAATGATGTCGCTGAAATTGCAGCAGGAGGTTATCACTCATTAATTCTCAAGACTGATAGCACTTTATGGGCTACCGGAAATAATAGCACCGGTCAATTCGGGGATGGGACAAACACAGGCAGTAACACACCAGTACAAGTGAAGAGCGGTATTATTAAAATTGCAGCCGGAGAGATGTATTCCTTAATCCTTATGGCCGACAATACTATTTGGGCCACAGGAAGTAATAAATATGGTCAACTTGGAGATGGAACAGAAACAGACAAGAGTACTCCTGTTGAAATAAACATAGACTAAATACAAATCTCTTTTAGAGATTAATTTCCCACCATTTATATCACATTTCTGAAGAAACCTGACATAAAAAATCCTGCATCTGAGACGGTTTTTTAATTATCCCTTCCAAAACAACTCATTTTCGCCACTTTCTCCCATGGCTATGTCTTTTCTTTACTGAAGAGGTGAAATTGTGGTATCTATTGAGTATATTATCAGATTAGGCTAAATTGCCACCAATGTCTTAAGTTTGCAGTCGGGGAGCAGACAGCAAACGTTTAACTTGTTGTGTGCAATAGCCGACCAGCCTATTCCTTTAACTGATAGGTATTGATATTAATAATGGAAGATAAAAAGAAAAGCAGAAAAGGCTTTTGGATACAATACATATTAAGTCTTTTACCTTTTTTCCTATTTGTACCTTTCTACGTAATGGGTATTCAAATAAACTTTTGGTTTTATGGATGTTTTATTTATTTAATAATTTGGCCTGTTTTTTGGACTATTTACAAAAAGTACAATGATAATGTCAAGAATATTCATATCGCAACAGGTACAATTTTTGGGGTAATTTTACAGTTCGTGATTGCACTTTCAATCGTGTGGTGGGCTTTTCGTGATCAATACAAGTATAGAAATCTTAATGGAACACTCACTGAAAAAGGTATTCGTTATATTGACTCATTAAATAGAGAAAGTACCTTTGATTCCCTAAAAACTACAAAAGATAGTCTTTTTTTATTATTGAATAGCAGGAAAAACATCAAATTCAATTTAGATAATGTGGTTAATGTAATGATAGTAAACTTTTTAGGAAATGACAAAATTGAAATAATAATAGATGATAGAGATTATAAATCTTCTGTGCCAAATAAATATTGCTACTCAAATCCTGAATTATTTAATAATTCTATTCTTATGGAAAAAATTGTTAAAGACTTAAGATCAAAGATTGAAATGAAAAAAAGGAAGGAAAAATCATTCATTGAAGATGAAACATAGGTTTTGAGAAATGAACTGGTCGGCTACACTCACATGTTTCAATTTCCGCTCTTTGTAAAGGATTAATAGCGAAAACAAAAACATGTAGCGGAACGTTGGTATTTATGTCATATTTCTGAAGAAATATGACATAGCCAATAAACCGTCCCACTCCAGAGACACCAGTCCCACATTTGAGACGGTTTTTTAATAGTATCCCACCAAAACCACTCGTTTTAGCTACTTTCCCCCATGGCAATATATTTGCTTTACTGAAGAGGTAGATATGTGGTATAATTGAGTATATTACTATAAGAAAAGATAGCGGTGGAGTAGAGATTTCTTCTCAAAAGAAGGATGCTTTTATGAACATAACAAAAGTATTGTTAGCTGGTCTTTTCGCAGTATCGGTTTGCATTGCCCTTGAAGTTAATATCAGCGGGAAAGTAACGGATGCTTCGGGTATTAGTCCTTTAGCAGGGGCTGTTGTAAAGCTGGAGAAGGCTGGATTAACCGCAACCACCGGCTCAGATGGAGCATTTTCACTCACCGGTGTAAGTATCCATTCCACTATTAACCAATTACAGGACAATAAAATTTCAGTCAGTACCGGTAATGGTGTTTTATATCTTCATCTTCAGGAAAGAGGACCGGTGGAGGTAGTTACCTATACTCTGCAAGGGAAGGCTGTATCGAAAGTACAAAAAGTAATGGATATAGGCACCCATAGTATAGCGCAGCCTAATATAGGGAACGGGGTTTATTTATACCGGTTAAAATCGGGTAAGAGTGAACAGGTAATAAAAAATCTGTCGCTTGGTCGAGTATCGGGAGGTGTTGTATCTGGAGAGACGGGAATAAGTACAACAGCAACGGCGCGCAGGATGGATCGTTATGTTCCGATAAATGATGTAATAGCTGTAACTAAGGACGGGTATTTGAATTATAGGGTGATTGTTACCAATTCGGATACAAGCGGGATAGAAATAAAGATGATAGCATGTGCGGGAACAGTAACTGATTTGGATGGTAATGTATACCAGACGGTAATAATCGGAAATCAGGTATGGACTGTAGAGGGTTTGAGAACTACGAAATATAATGACGGATCGGCAATACGCCATATAACTGACAGTGCAACATGGATTAATGATACTTTAGGAGCATATTGTTATTATAACAACACGACAAATGCAGATAGTATTAAGAAATTTGGAGCACTCTATAACTGGTACGCAGTAGACACAAAGAAGCTTGCCCCTGCGGGTTGGCATGTCCCTGATAGTGCGAATTGGGGTATCCTGGAGAATTATTTAATTGCCAATGGTTTTAATTGGGATGGGACAACAGAAGAAAATAAGATAGCGAAATCCCTTGCTGCTCAGGCGGATTGGTTAACTTACGAAAGGGAAGGATGTGTAGGCTACGATTTAACCAGTAATAACAAAAGTGGTTTTTCGGCTTTGCCGGGCGGTTCTCGTCGCTACGATGGTAATTTCCTCGGTCAGGGCAGCTTCTGTCTCTGGTGGAGTGCTACGGAGAACGATGCGTCGAGCGCATACACCCGTTACATCAACTACAATAACGTCTTCCTGGACTTTCGCAACCTCAATAAGGAGTTTGGTTTTTCTGTTAGGTTAGTGAGGGATATTTCACAGTTAGATGATAAGACTATTTAATCCTTATAGCGAAATATTGAAATTTATGTCACATTTCTGAAGAAAGGTGATATGAATATTACCAATTACACAATCCATGAATGGTATCTTATCTGGCCTCTGTTAGTGGTGGTAGAAACGGTTTAATGTGGCAGATAAGTTTTAAACTTTACTGGGCATTTATCAGAATTCAAAATAATATTGAATGGAAAAATATCCGCTATCTAACCAGGGACGGTGGTAGTTTAGTAGTTTATAGAAAGCAAAGTCGCCTGAAATGACAAGAGGCTGTGATAGGATTTCAGTGTAACAAAAAAACTATGAGTTGAGACCTTGGTACATGTTTATTTATATTGAATTATAACCACAAAATTGAACCCGAAAAAGTAAACTTAAATGCAGTTGTATTTTCAGGTTAATTTTGCCGTTAAATTTTCTTGGTACATAAATACATCATTTAAAATGAAGATAATGAGGTGATTTTCTATGAAACATGAAGAAGCCAAAAAGTTTGTTTCAGCATTAAAACGCAAACTTAAAACTAATAGAAATGAAGACTTGGCTAAAATTCTTGGCAAATATCCATCTGAGATTTCAAATTGGAAAAAGAAGGGAGTTTCCCATTTATCCATTGCAAATATTATTTCCAATCTTGCCCAGAAAAAATCATTAAACGGGAATGTTTTTTTAAAATCACTCCAAACTAAATTTCAAACGAAATCTCTAACAACACTTGCTGCTGAACTTGGAGTTTCATATCAATATTTAAATAATTTAAAGAAGACAACAATTAATTCAAATAAAATATGCACACTTATAAAAAAATCCCGTGGTCATTATTCAAAATATGGCTTAGTACCAATTGTGGAGATGTTCCCAATAGAAAAAACAAAATCCCCAAAAACATTTAAAGTTATGGGGAAAACTCCAAGAGAATCAGCTATACAAAAAAAACTTATTGATTCTGTAGGTATATATGTATTCTATGATTCACTTGGAAAACCAATTTATGTCGGAAGGACATCAAAGAAGGACCTTTGGTTTGAAATAAACAAAGCCTATAACCGAGAAAGATCCAAACAAACCCGATTTACAGTTGACCATCCCAAGCAAAATCGTAAAGTACGATGGGAAACGGAAGCTAATCGTCGAATTATAAATCAAAGTTTTTTATTACATGAAGTAGCAAATTACTTTTCTGCCTACAGCGTCCAAAAGGAAATTATAGAGCTCATTGAGGCTACCCTAATTCGCCTTATGGCCAACAGTTTATTGAATGGTAGAATGGAAAAAATTAAAACACAGAATAAATAAAAGTCTATGTAATAAGAAGAAAAGGATGGAAATAAAATAGTTTAAAATGTTTATTTTTGTGTTTCCAATTAATGTTGAAACATTTTAGATGTACCAAGAAAATTTAACATATCGTTCGAACAGAATTTCCGCACAAGGATTCGGGTACTGGGGGCGGAAATCTGCTCAACTCAGCGTTATGTGAGAATTTGATGAGTAGCATTAATGAATTTATTAGACTCTTAAAGGATCAGCAATCCGGTGATTAAGTGAGTGGTTTTCTCGATTCTGGAGCATTGGTATGGCGAAATTTTGTATATCGTTAGGAATAAAAGGTAACTTAATTAAGGATTCGCATGATGCAGATGATTACTGTTTGTAAAAAATATTTTACAATTATAATTAAAAGCATTGCTATTTTTGCCCCAATCGCTTTTTTAATAGTGATACTAATTTTTGGAAAACCAAAATTTCATAATATATTTCTTTATTTATTCCTTTATTTTCTCTTTTTTCGTTATTACTATAAGAAGGGGGAAAAAGCAAATACAAAACGCTCGGATACCGTTGGGTTAAGTGATGATGATTAATTCAGATGATACTCGGACTGATGGCCTTAATAGAGTGTAAAAATTAGGAATGTGTGTCCAGCATCTTTGATGCGAGTTTACAAAAAAACATAACAATAAAATTGGAGTGGAAGGTTTAGCAATAAATGAAAGCGGTTGATTTTATCGAGTAAAATGTATATATTTAAGTATATACAAAGGAGGTTGCTATGATAACTGCAAAAGTTTTTAAAAGTGGCAATAGCCAAGCGGTTCGATTGCCAAAGGAATATAGGCTTGATACTGATGAGGTAGCGATAAATCGGATTGGGAACGTATTGATTATAATACCAAAGGATAATCCATGGAGCATTTTCTCCAAAGGAATAAAAGAAATTGGAGATGACTTCCCAAAGACGATTAAAAAGATCAAGCACTCGAATAGAGAGGCATTCAAGTGAAATATCTGGTGGATACCAACATCCTGATCTTCCTGTGCAATTCGAAATCACTTAAACTGGAGGATAGGTTCAAGAAACACCACCCGGAAGAGTTCCTTGTGTCGTCCATTACTGTCGGTGAATTGATTTACGGCGTCAATAAGAGCCAACAGAAAATAAAAAACCTCGAAGCTATCCTCAAGATTCTCTCCCCGTTCTTAGTGATAGATTTTGATTCGAAAGACGCTTGGAAATATGGAGAAATAAGAGCTGATCTTGAATCAAAAGGCAAAACCATTGGTGGAAATGATATAATGATCGCCGCTCAAGCCAAGAGAAGAGGATTGATTCTTATAACCAACAATACCAGAGAATATAAAAGAATACATGGTTTGAAGGTTGAAGACTGGACGAAATAATCCATAACCAGGCAGTCGGAGTTGACTGAAGCAACTCAACTGCATCGTTATTTAAAATCTCAAATAAATTATTATGGAAAATGATAACTACTTTCACGATATATTGCATTGAAAAAATAACCCAACCAATTTTACATATAATGCATAAATTATATAGAATACCAACATTTTATTCATTTCCGGCATAACTTTTTTACTTTTTCATTAATTATATTCATAATTTCTATGCTAATATCCTGTTTTGATACTATATTAGTTAGTATGTTAATCTATATTAAAATTTACGGAATGTGACTTTCAAGGAGAATCACATGAGTCAAGAATTATTTAGAACTGCTGATTATATTGCACTGGAAGACAAGTACGGCGCAAAAAATTACAAACCGCTTGATGTGGTGCTCTGCCGTGGTGAAGGTATCTGGGTCTGGGATGTTGAGGGCAATAAATATATGGACTGTTTATCCTCCTATTCTGCGGTTAACCAGGGACACTGCCATCCAAAGATACAGAAAACAATGCAGGAGCAATTGCAGAAATTGACCCTTACTTCACGGGCATTCCGCAATGATCAGCTTGGTCTCTTTTATAAGGAGATATGTGAAGCCACCAATTCCCATAAAGTACTGCCAATGAACAGCGGCGCCGAAGCTGTGGAAACGATTATCAAAGCGGTCAGGAAATGGGGATACCAGACCAAGGGAATACCTGACGGCAAGGCGGAAATAATAGTTGCGGAAGGGAACTTTCACGGACGTACCCTGGCGATTATCGGATTCAGCAGTGAAGAGGATTACCGAAATGGATTCGGCCCCTTTGCGCCCGGCTTTAAAATAATCCCCTATGGCGATGCCGCTGCATTTGAAGAAGCGATTACACCGAATACGGTCGCATTTCTCGTTGAGCCCATTCAGGGGGAAGCCGGTGTTGTGGTTCCACCTGATGGCTATTTAAAAGATATTCGCAGGATCTGCAACGAGCATAATATGGCTTTGATCTTCGATGAAATACAGACCGGGCTGGGACGGACCGGAAAGATGCTTGCTGAGCAGCATGAAGATATCGAGTCGGATGTAACCCTGATAGGAAAAGCCCTTTCAGGTGGTTTTTATCCGATATCAGCAGTATTATCCAACAATGAGATCCTTGGGGTTTTTATGCCGGGCGACCACGGCAGTACCTTTGGAGGAAACCCTCTGGCATGCGCGGTAGCACGGACAGCTGTACGTGTTCTTATCGAAGAAAACATGATCGAAAATGCTGCTACACTTGGCGACTATTTCATGACAGAATTGAAACAAATAGAAAGCCCTTATATAAAGGAAGTCCGTGGGAAAGGCCTTTTAATCGGCGTTGTATTAACCGACGAAGCCGGCGGTGCACGGCGTTTCTGCGAAGCATTACAGAATAAGAATATATTGTGTAAAGAGACCCATGAAAATGTTATTCGTTTCGCACCGCCCCTGATGATCACGAAAGAGGAAATTGACTGGGCTTTGACCAGGATAAGGGATGTGCTTTGTACCTAACTTTATAATGTGAAATGTAATAACCAACACACAATACCCCTATAATAAATAATCCCGATTTGAACAAAATCGGGATTTGTTTTTTGCTCGAAACAGTGTGATAATATAACAGTATGTTAAGCAGAGGGGCATGGAAATGGCCACTGCACAATTCGAACTGGAAATCAATTTCCTAATTCTCATTTGACCATTCTGCTTCTACATAATGTTATCTAGGGGCTTGCGTATTCGGTTTCAGGGATACCATCGTGTTTTTTTTATTATTTTACTCTAACATGCAATCAAATTGCATACATACAAATAAATAATTATTACAGGGAGAGGAATATATCGTGAAACCCATCGATCTACGCAGTGACACCGTCACCAAACCTTCTCACGCTATGAGAAAAGGAATGGCCGAGGCTGAAGTCGGCGATGATGTTGTTGGTGAAGACCCGACGGTAAACCGCCTGGAACAACTTTCTGCTGAAATGCTCGGCACTGAGGATGCCATATTTGCGTCCAGCGGCACGCAGAGCAATCTGCTTGGGGTGATAACCCATTGCCAGCGAGGTGATGAATATATCGTAGGCCAGCATGCACATACCTACAAATACGAAGGCGGCGGTGCCGCAGTGCTGGGCAGTATACAGCCGCAGCCGCTGGAATTTGAACCGGATGGAACACTTGACCTTGACAAGGTCGCAAGAGCTATTAAACCTGATGACATTCATTTTGCCCGCACACGCCTGTTCTGCCTGGAAAACACGCAGGCAGGAAAGGTTCTGCCGCTGGAGTATATACGGGAAGCTACCGCTTTTGCCCGGAAGCAGAAGCTGGCAACCCATCTTGACGGTGCGCGGATTTTTAATGCTGCAATTAAACAGCAGGTTGACGTGAAGGAGATATCATCCCATTTCGACTCGATCTCCATTTGCCTGTCAAAGGGGCTTGGTGCGCCGGTTGGTTCCCTGCTCTGTGCAGGTAGAGAGCAGGTACGGGAATCCCGTAGGTGGCGTAAGATGCTTGGCGGCGGTATGCGCCAGGCAGGGATTATTGCAGCAGCGGGTATTTATGCACTCGAGAACAATATCGACCGGCTTGCTGAAGACCATGCAAATGCAGCACTTTTAGCTGACGGCCTCGCTGAAATTGACGAAGTAATTGTAGATCCAGCCACCGTTCAGACAAACATGGTTTTCGTATCAGTTGCAGACGCAGCCGTTTCACCGCTCCTTGAGCATCTGAGAAAATCAAATGTTCTTACTTACAATGATTTTCCACTCCGGCTGGTAACCCATATGGATGTGACTGAAGAGGATATGAGAAGGGTTGTTGGTGTTTTTAAAGATTTTTTTGCGTCAAATTAAACTGCGCATTTGATTATTAGATTTTATTTTTAATAGTTGCGATAAATACTATTTTTAGTATCTGTAAGGTCATAAATTTTTTTTCGTACTCCTAATCTTAATCGAAGATTGATTACGAGTATGATTAGGATTAAGATTAAGAAACAAGATTATCTCCATTAAAGTCAGGTACCATATGAAAAAAGCACTATTATTTCTTTACTTCCTCGCAGGATTCTGTTTCGGTCAATCTGAATTAAGCCAGGCTATTGATTTGGTGAACAGTGAAAGATATAATGAAGCAGATGGTATACTCTCACCATACCTTAGAGACCACCCCAATGATGATCGGGCCAACTATATCAAAGCCGTTCTTCTTACACAAAAGGGAAAGTATAACAGCGCGGTACAGCATATTGAAAAAGCCATCGGTTCGCAGGGTGACAAAGGGGAATACTATCAATTAGCTGCGCAGCTCTATGAAGAACAGAATAATTATAAAATGGCCATTGAGGCCTGGGTAAAATGCCAGAAGTATGCCCACGGCACGAAGCTGTTTGTCGAAGCCAAAAACCATATCGACTTTCTGAAGGAAGAATAATATGCGTTACTATCATCTTCTCGTTGTATGTTTGATACTTTTTATCTCCTGTGGTGAACCGGAAAGTACCGTTAAATTTAAATCGGGATATAATTTTTCCGGTATCGGATCTATCGCTGTTGAAAATATCCATGATTACCTCAATGCGCAGGGCTCCGGCAACATTGTCAAGGACGCACTTGAACGTCAACTGAAAGGGCTTGGTTTTAAAATTGTGGTGAAGCAGATGGCCCATGATGCAATCGTGGTCTGCTCGATTACCGAATACAATGAACGCCGCACACAGCCATACACCATCATGGTCGAAGATAAGGGGTCGGGTCAGTTATCAAACCAGTCAGCTTATGAAGCTGCGGATAATGCCGCCGGTACCGGAAGTTCCGGGAAATCATCGATTTACAACGGCACGATGACTCGTGCTAAAGAGATCACATATACCGATGCATATGTGGGCGTGAAACTTCGGCTTGTCGATGCTAATAATAACACGACCGTCTGGTCCTCGGATTTCGCCTACTCATCTCTTGACAAAAAGACCGCGCTTACCAACTCTATTAAAGGCGCTTTGCGGCCGTTGAAGAAGATATTGCGGAAGTAATACAGAACTAAATAAATTGTTTTAATTACTTACCAAAACCACTCGTCCTTGTCAAGCATCTCCCACAAAATGAAATTGCCGGTTATTTAACGCACACGAACTTTTCAACAGCCTCTCTCTTCCGGCCATAAATCCGGGTGATATATACGCCGCCTGCAAGCAAAGCACCATTCCAGGGAACCTCCTGATTACCGGCCTGCATAGCTTTTTTCGAGGCAATCACCTGCACCATTTTTCCGTCCGCGCTGAATACCACAATATCATATCTTCCCTTTCCCGGAATGGTAAGTACAATGGTGTTTGCGGTAATGCGGCTGATTGACAATTGACCTGCAGCCATGCTTGGTATACTCATATCTGAAATCCCTGTGGGATCATATTTAATCAGGCATGCGGGATCGCCGAACAGGTTGTACATCTTGGAGCCGCTCTCTTTCTCAACGGTCGCCACAAACTGCATTTCATCTTCAATCGATTCAGTGGAATCGTATACAAACGTTTTACCGTAGTCAAAGACCTGGCCGATTGTATACAGGTCTTCAAGGCTGGCGCCGCGCGCCATACCCACATTGAGTGCCTTCTGATAACTGCTTGAGGTGACCGATGCTCCGGTAAACATAACGCCGCCGCACTCCGCGCCAATCCAGGTTTCCGCGAAACATTCACTGCTATTCTGAAACGTGCCGTTGGAGCAGGCGTAGCCCCACACAAACGGGTACACCTCGGTGTTTGTCATGTTTCTTACATCACTCTGGTTAAGGCCATCCTGCCACCCGCTCGAAGAGCCATGCCCCTCATATGACACAAACCGGGTGTTATTACTGTTAATCTGTTTCCTCAATGCACTGGTGAAATTTTCACTGCCGCTCGGATCAGGAACCATCCAGCTAATTGCCCAGCCACCGGGTTCCCAACAGTTATTACGTATATAGCTGCACTGCATTACCATATGTTCATGTTCAAAGGTAGAATAGATTGTGGTGGTATCCGGATAGTCTTTAATATTCCTGTCGGTGTGTATTGTCTTGTGGACAATATTTCCGAGAGAGGTTGCGTTACGTACACAGAATACCCCTACATGCACATCGGTATAATTATCATCACCTTCTATAAGCCCATACTGCCAGAACGAGGCCGGCCCCGACGTATAATATGGAAGATTGCCCTTGTTTCCCACAAACAACACATAGGTGAGTCCCTCACCGTTGTAAAGCTCCTTCAGGTAGGACTCTATTTGGCTGGTAGTATTACCCGCATCATCAGTGCTGACTTTACTCACATTATAGGTTTCTTCACGGAATGTAACAAATGAATCAAGCGCTGCATTGTCCTCAAATTCAGGTGCCGCGATTATAAGGTAGTTCTCCTTTTTCATTGTTGACCGCATGGGTACATAATAGTTACAAAACATATGTTTCACATAGGCATGGCTTGTTTTTGAAGAAAGCGCCGGTATTGCAGATATCCCTTCCGGCATGTGTATTGTCACCTTGAATTTCCGTACTACTGTCAGCAGATTCTCCCGCGGATTATAGGCAAACGGGTGCAACGTTATCTCTACTCCCGGGACACCATGACAAACAAACGTTTCCGACACCGTAACAAGCGGCGCACGTTTCCCCTGTGTTGCATAATAACCGGCATCAATCCTGAACGGCCGCTCCGAAATATCCCTGCTCACCGGCCAGTCCTGCTGTAAAGGATGCAGCTTCGAGGCAAGGGCAATCTGTTCAGTTTCCAAAATTTTCGTCTGTACCTGCGGATTAACCTTGTTTTTGCCAATGGCAAGCCGGAACATCTTTACCGGCAAAGCCGGTTTACCAACCTCTCCGTCGGGTAGAAAACCGCCACCTGCCTTGAGATAGAGATACCCGTTACCCATTCTGTTAATCGCATACTCAGGAATTTCTATAACCGTTGAATAGGTGTAATCGCCGGTTTTCTGAAGATTAACCGCCCCCGACGTGGTGAAAAGTCCTATAATAAGAACAGCAGAAATGAAGAAAGATAAACTTCTCATCCGGCCCTCCTTTTAGATAAGAAATTCAAAAATAAAGAGAATTGCCCCCGGTAGGTAAACAACTTCTTATATATCGAAATATAGCATAATATTGCTTTGAAAATGGTAAAAACATTGGATTTTGGGGAATAAGTGTGCACAGGTTTGGGTAAGGTTAGTTTTAGAGCTTTTTAATAATACAAGATAGAACTCAAGTGTTTGGTATTAATCATTGGTTCGTAGCTTCATCAGACTAGAAAGCTGGTAGGTTTCAGTTAAAACATTTTCAGAGCAAATAACATTTTCAACAGGGGTGTTTGTCTTTGAATGATTCTTATATAAGGCCAAAAACCGCAAGAACTAGTAGCGGGCAAAGCAATACCCTGTGATTTCTATCTTGTATTCCACTAGGAAAAAGATTTAAAGATTTCAATATTTAGATTTTTATTATAAAAAACCACAGCGCAAGAACAGAGGTCTAATATTACAACTGCGCATGAGGGGGCTGTAATATTTGTTTGATGTTTTGCACTGTGGTTTGTAAATACATCCAATCGTTATTTAAAATACTTAATCATTTTTCCTTTTTCTCTGATATCACCCACCTTTACTATATAAAAATAGATGCCGCTTCCTGTGTCTTTGCCGTACTGATCCCTGCCGTCCCAGAGGAATTGACAGGTCCCTTTATCCGAACAACCACTGAATAGCGTTTGAATTTTCTGTCCGCTGCTGTTGAAAATAGTAAGCTGCCCATTCGCTTTCTGATTTACCGATACTACTATTGAAATACTGTTTTGAAAAGGATTGTAACCGGTATAATGTGTGTTGTGTGGATTTCCCTCTGCCAGGTTTTCCTTTTCAATGTTTTCAGTTTGATCGGGCAGCAGCTCTTCCGGATTATCACAATCGCAGGCGTCACGGATTCTTTGAATCTCCGCGAGCATATCAGGTTCCTGCACCAGTTGATGGAGGTAATCGGTATCAGGCTGCATACCGGGATACTTTGTCCGAAGATACATCCATGCCCTTCCCCACAGAGTCAGAATCAGCTCCAGCCAGACTTTATTTTGATACAAATAGTCATATTGATCGGGGTGCTCGGTACGGATTTTCCTGAGATACCGCTGGCACCACCACATCCACGTCAGCATTGCATGCCGGTGGCTGGAAGGCCGGAAATAATCCTGAAAGTAGTATGCATAGGCAAGTGAATTGATATACTGCACATACTCTTCAATAAGCGAGTTGAATCCCTGATCACCGGAATCAAACTTGCTGTCAGTAGGATCGCCGCACAGGTAGATTTCAGCGTATGATTTATCGCACCCGAAAGGCCCTTGCCCGAACTCTTTGCTGGTAACAATCTTGCTCGACTGCGCAGGAGGCCGTTTATAGTTCTGGTCATCAGCGAGCACGAGGGAGCGTTCTATGGAATACATCGGGCTCGACGATGTTGTCTTTTTACCATGCATCCCCGGTGTGGTAAAACTGAGCGGATTACCGGCAGGATCGAGGGAGATAAAATACCAGTTCTGCGGCGTCTGCTGGTCAAGGCCATGTCCGATCTCATGAATCACAGTACCCAGGCTTCTCATTATACTTGACAAGCTCGTACTCCCCCAGAGCCATTTATCCACGGCAGTCTGCCCGCCACCCTGTTCGATGATACTTTTCCCTGTGGGATAGCGTCTTTCAAGGATACCATAAATATAAGCCATGTAGTTATTCTCATCAAAGGCACTAACAAGATCCTGGATACTGGGAAATTCATTTGGCTCAAGAAACTGTTCCTTTTCTTCGGTGATATATTTGCCGTCAATGCAGTTTTTATCCACCAGTACTACCTTGCCATCATAGCCATCATAATTACAATCGAGATTATCGGATTTACCCAGGGCCAAGGTATGCAGAATTATTAGTACTATTCCAAACAGAAAAGATTTTGACATCATTTTATACCTCTTTTTGGAACTTTTTCGTGATAGTACCTCTACACAGATAGTTGAACTTTAAAAACGGAGCAGCAACGAAGGGTGACGGCTCTATAATCATCACAATTATAAAGGGGAGAGAGGTATCCGTATTTCTCCGCCGTGCTCCGTATACATTACTGTTTCCCCCCACAATCAAAACAGTAAAAACTTTTTCTCTTCACGATACCCACCTGCCTGAACCACGCAGAAATACATGCCAGGGCTTAGATTATGAAGCGGCAGATAGGTATATCTTTTTGTGCCCTGTTCCCGCTTCTGCAGGACTCCAGCACAATTAACTATCGAAATGACAGCATTACTGCAATTCAAATGCACTGAAACACTTCTTGTGTTTTGGTGTACCTCACATGAAAAGAGATTCTTTGCCTGCTCACTCACAGGCATCACCTGCGGCTGTATTTCAGTAGCATCATCAAGCGGAATCTCCACTGCCTGAATAATTTCCTTATCCTTTTTTTGCACGATTACCATGCAGTAGCAATCATCCCGCTGCCATTTCGATGCAATGGAAAATGATTGTTCAATTTCCTCAGTCTTACCGGCATCAATAGATATTGCGGTACCATTATGATCAGGCAGCATCATAAAACCGATAGCATAGAGCGAATCTTCTTTATTATATCCCCATGGATAGACTGAATCCCTCTGGCAGATCGCGAAATGACATGTTCCGTCTATATTTTCTCTAGAAGAAAGGTTTTTAATATTCACGGTCACTGTCCCCTCACCAGTATTTGTACTATATTGCTTTGACAGGCTAATCTCTACTTCCGGAGGTATATTTTTCCGTTCGTCAAAGGCTTTACGTCCTTCATTATAGTTCATGTCACCTTTATGATCACCATCAACGTATACATCCATTGGTAAACCCTGTTGATTGTAATAGCGAGCTCTTCCCTGTCCAATCGTATTTTGGAAATCACCGGATGTATGGTACTGAATTATTGTTATAGAATCGCCAACTTCATCCCTCAACCTGAGGGTAGCCCTTACTGACCGGATACAAAGGTCTCACCACGTCGCGGTGACTATTTCAAATACGACCGTCCGTCTCTGTTCGGCTGCTGCAGACATGAATAGTACAAACAGAAAAGCAAACAATGTACGCATATTCCCTCCTTTGAGTTTGATTTAATACTATTTACAGCGAATAATCCTGCCTGTTAAAGAAACATCCCCGGTCGAAATGGTATAATAATACGGTCCTGATGACACACCGCCCAGGGAAACGGATTGTTCATGACTGCCGGCGTCTCTGTATTGGGCACCGGTATTGAGAATCGTTTTCCCTGACAGGGCGAACACCTGTATTGTTACTCTCTGCGGCACTGTGATGCAATACCGGATACTTACTGTTCCGGTGTGTGTATTCAAATAACCACCGGACACAGACAGTCCCTTTGCGGAAACCTTTTCTTTACATTCCGTAGTAAAGTCAATAACCGGGATAATCATTGCATCACAATCCATGTCGGTAAACACCGCGCTCAACGCTTTCCATGCGCCTGTATAATAGAAAAACTGACGCGTTCTGTTTTCTCCTTTTCCATCCATTTTCTCACTGTCATTACCAAGCACTCCAACAGTATCATCCACGAGGAGCGGTTCACTCTGATCATCATGGTACTCAATGAGCACCATAAATGGTTTCCCTTCCGTATTAAGCGCATTGTTAATTTTAAAAGAAGTATACCTGTTGAATGTTGTATCCAGGTCACGAACGGATAATGTTGATGCCCCCAGTTCATCTGTGGGGATAGTATCCTTGTCTACCCAACAGACCTTTGCCGTGACTGTTCCGGGATTGCCAACGGGAACGGCCTTGAAAAACATAACCAGTATTTCAACAACCCGGGCATTGGCTACACCATCATAGTGCATCCCGAGCGCCTTGGAAAAGAGATACTTTTTCTCCATATCCCATCCGGTGCCAAAAACATACCCGGCTTCATTGGAGATAGAGTACATGAATAAATCGCTTTTTCTATCATAATACTGGGTAAGGGTATCTTTTCCGCTACCACCCGGCAAAGAAACCACCTCACAGGAAACAGGTGTTCTGCCTGTTATTATTTGAGCGTTTGTGATTCCCGCCAATAAAATGAAAAGTAACAACACGTTTTTCATACTAACCATTTCCATTTCGGACTATACCGATACAACGTTCTATTCTTTCACGCCAACAGTGTGATGCTTTACCTCTGACCGCCGCTTTTCCTGATTAAAGTAGTAGGTCACAGGAATAATAGCAGCATACCCGCCGGGGCCGACCTCTCGTCCAAGGTGATTTCTACCGTCCCAGATATATATAAGCTGCTTATGTTTCTTATCATACCCCATCTTTACATCACGGAGTATCTCATTCCCAACAGCATCAAACAGGTTAAGGTACCCTTCATACGAATCCAGCTCTGAAACATTCTCGATTGAGTCCGGTTCCAGGGTTATAATCATGATCCCCTTATACTTACCGTTCTTCGGTTTAAGAAGATTAATAACTTCCTCTATTTCCGGGATTTCAATTATTTCATCTGTAAACACATACCCTTTATCGGGATCAAGAATAGTTGCTTTAACGATCAAGTCAAAAGGTGCGGGTTTATACACTGTATCCGCAACAGTCTTAGCGTTAATCTCCCGTCTGATATTTTTAAGATTGTCCTGATTATTACCCACTTCATCAAAGACATTTTCATCATATATCCAGTTTATTCGTATAGAGTCACCATTTTCTATTGCATTTGTGCCGTTGAGAGAAAGTACCCGGAACTCGGCGAGGTTTTCCTTATGGTTGAGGGGTTTCAATGTCGCTTCGTAGGTATCACTCTGTGAAATGCTGTAATAGGTAAACGGTTTCTCCTCTTTGATTTCTTCAACAGATTCTGAAAAAATTACCGAAAGATTACTATGGTTGCCTCCGGAGATAAACTGCTCTGAACCCTGTATAACAAGTATAATCGAATCCACAAACTGTGCCTGCATGATAATCGGTGCGACGGAATCGATAATAAGCACTTCTGATTTGTTAAGAATAGTATTGCCGATGGGCAGTGTTATCTTATCCCGTACCACCAGTTTGTCGTCATCAGTGACATACGTCTGAGGTTGCGAGGCACCCTCTGTTACAGATAAAGCAATACCGCCGTTTACTGAAACAGATTCATCAACAGTAAAATCCCTGAAATCAGGCACCTCGATTTTTTCCATAAATGCCTCAAGGTG
>CBDVBE010000056.1:0-21863 GCA_965372145.1 uncultured bacterium
CGTTTCATGTTTTCCCCAATTTCCAATTTCCAATTTCAAGCCGTGAACGGCTACAATTTGTTTAACTGGGATATATAAACATCAAAAAAGGAGTTTCTCAATGCAACTAGACATGCATTACCACGGCACCTATGCAATGGCGCGCGCCGCAGGGCTGACGCCTGAAGCATGTCGTGTTATCGCGACTTCCGCGCAGTTTGTCGATGATAACGCACAGGCAAACAGTGTTGAGTTCAAGGATGCGGGCAGTATTGATACTGAAGCGACCGCGCATCATGCGATTGATCTAAAAAATATCGACCGGAAAGATCAGCGGCAGATATGGGTACCGTTTCATTTCCTGCCCGGTAATGAAGGTGACGGTTTTACTGAGCGCCTGGTATGCAGGAAAAACAGCGCTGTCGCTAAAGAAATGGTGGCGCATAATATTGCGTTACAGCAGGCAGATTATTATCTGGAACTAATGGGAATCACTGCACATGTCTATGCTGACACATTTTCACATTACGGTTTTTCCGGAATCAGCTCGCGTAAAAATAAAGTGGTTAATGACAGCTTTCACTTTCATGAATTAGTTCCGGAGATTGAATCGTATTTAACAGAGAAAAAGAAAAAGTTTGATGAGACCTATCATAAAGAGAGTGGTTTTTTAGACAATATAAAATCCTGGTTTGCTGAGAATTTATCAGGTGCGTTAGGCCATGGTGCAGTGGCGACGTACCCTGACAGGCCATATTTAGTGTGGGATTTTGTGTATGAAGAAAATGATACCTCCTCTCCATTGAGAAACAATCAGGAGACTTTTATTGAAGGCTGCGAGGCACTGTACAACATGTTTGTTGAGGTTGGAGCGCGCGTACCCGGGCATTACGAGCAGGGAAAAAGGCAGGAATTTCCCGCGATAAAGGATACGGTTACAAGAATATTGGCTCTTCAGGAGAAGAAAGCAGCACGAGTTGACGCCTGGAAGAGATCAGCACTGGATGGCGAATTGTTTGGGACTTCGGAAGAGATACCTGAGTATGAAGATTGGAATGAACAGTTTAGAGATCTTGACGGACAGGAGGATTCAATGGTGGCCAGAGGATTGAATATTTATAAATTCTATCAGGCGGCATCTTTACACCGTCAGCATGTTTTGAGGGGTCTATTGCCGGCTCATGACCTTATTGTTGCGTAATAATTTCAGAACTCCTGTTCTCTGTGGTTGTGCTATGGTAGCTGAATTTATGCTTTTAACAATTTATATGGAGTGATGGAGCCCTAAAGGACTGAAGTAATGGATAAAAAGCTATAAAATTCAACAATCCACTACTCCAATACAGCAGGAAATCATTCTATTGGAGACGTAATGCATAAAGCAGATATAGTCATTCACAATGGTACGATTTATACAATGGACCGGAAGCTGCCTGTCGCTGAAGCTGTAGCTGTGCATGACGGCAGGATCTCATTTGTCGGGAGCAATGAAGCCGTTCAACCAATGATTGATGACAGTGCGTCGGAGCTTGACCTGGCAGGCAGAACCATGACCCCGGGATTTATTGACTGCCATGTGCACCTGTTAAATCATGGCCGTACGAAGATGCAGCTTGACCTGAGAGATGTTAGGAATTACGATGAGCTGACAGACAGGGTGGCACTGGCTGTTTCGAAAGCAAAGCCGGGTGCCTGGATTATAGGAAGAAGCTGGCACCAGGGCAAGTGGCATTCTCAACCGGAACAACGAGTGCAGGAATTACCGGCGCATCATGCCGTAAGTAAAGTGTCTCCCGACAATCCGGTCTTTCTCTATCATGCCAGTTGTCACGCGGCCCTGGCAAATGTAAAAGCTATGGAGATTGCAGGGATTACCCGTGACACCACATGCAGCGATGAAGGAGAAATTGTAAAGGATGAACAGGGTAATCCGAGCGGCATGTTTAACGAGCAGGCAATGGAGCTTATAAAAAGTTGCATTCCGGAATACAGTCACGATGAAAATAAGAGAGCACTGGAACTGGCATTAGATGAATGTACCGCAAATGGCGTGACTACGGTCCATGAAGCCGGAGTATCCCGTGAGACGTTAGACCTCTTTAAAGAATTTCTTGATGAAGGCAGGTTACCCATTCGTTTATATGTGATGCTTGATGGAACAGATGAACAGTTACTTAACGAATGGTACTCACATGGCCCGGAAATCGGTACCGGTGATAATTTCCTGACTGTTCGCACGATAAAACTGCTATTGGATGGTGCGCTTGGTGCACGCGGAGCGTGGTTGATAGAACCCTATGCGGATTGTCCGGGACAGTATGGCCTCCGGAATCTGCCGCTCGATTATCTCTATACAGTATCTGAAAATGCTTTAAAGTATGGATTCCAGATGAGTGTGCATGCGATAGGGGACAGGGCAAACCATGAAGCGTTAAACCAGTTCGAAAGAGTATTTAACCAAAATCCTGATACTGCAAAGGGCCATCGGTTTCGTATTGAGCACGCACAGCATCTTAACCCCCAGGATATTCCACGGTTTGGAAAGATGGGTGTCATAGCGTCTGTGCAGTGTATTCATATGTCATCAGACAGGCAGTGGGCGATTGAGCGGCTTGGGGAGAAACGTATTAAAGAAGGTGCGTATGCCTGGCAGAAACTCCTGCATTCAGGGGCAATACTTATTAATGGATCCGATATCCCTGCGGAGCCGGTTAATCCAATTGCCTGCTTTTATGCTGCGGTTACCCGACGGACATTGGATGGCTATCCTGCAGAAGGTTTTGAGCCGGAACAGAAGATGACACGTGAGCAGGCCTTGCGGTCATATACGCTGGATGCTGCTTATGGTGCATTTGAGGAGAATATAAAGGGTTCAATAGAAGTCGGTAAAGTTGCGGATTTTACTGTTTTTTCACAGGATATTATGAAAGTGGAAGAGGATAATCTGCTGCAAACGAATGTTGATTTTACCGTTATTAATGGTAACGTTGTTTATCGGAGAGAATAAATTTCTTTATAAATTGAGCGATAGCTCAAGCGTGCCTGGGGGTGAGGTTATAATATCACAAGTCAATATGAATCGCTCAATTCAGGTACTCATTAACTAATTTTGGAGAAAAGGTAATGGACCTATACGATTTGATTATGAAACGACGGTCGGTCAGAAATTTCACGGGAGAAAAAGTTCCTGAGCATATTATTGAAAAACTCTGTGATGCCGCAAATAATGCGCCCTCTGGCGGGAATATTCAGCCGGTTTCCATCATTCTTGTGCAGGAAGCTGAGAGAAAGAAAGAACTGGCAAAGATGGTCGAGGATCAGCCCTGGGTAAAAAATGCTTCTTTGAACATGGTGTTCTGTCTTGACTTCAACAGAGTAAAGAATTGGGCATCACAGTTTCATACAGATTTCAAAGGAGAAAACGCCATCGCGCATTTCCTGATAGCCTATGCTGATCTCATGTGCGCGGCACAGAATGTGGTAATTCTGGCTGAGGGTTATGGGCTTGGAACCGTATATGTCGGCAGTATCCAAAGTAATTTGACGCAAGCAAGGAACTATTTTTCGATACCGGAATATGTACTTCCTTTAATGGTGCTGTCTATAGGCTACCCGAAATCTACTCCTAAAAATATTCCCAAATTGAATCGTAAGGTTATTGTACACAAGGAAAAATATGAAATGATGAGTGATGATGAAATAAAAGCCGCCTTTGAAGCTAAATACGGAAATTTTGAAGATAACGCAGAGAAATATTTTGAAAAGGCATACCGCGAAGTTTTAGAGGCGGACAAACAGCAGGAGCAGAGCTGGACTAAAACAGCTAAAAATGAGATGAAGAAACTGGGAATCAGAAGCAATGCACAATTCCTGTTTGAGCTCAGATATCCTTCAGAAGTTATGATTAAGATGAATGAGGGTATTATGCGGTCGATTGAGGATGCTGGATTTAAATTTTTTACTCAATTGGGTTAGATTAGTTACCTTTAACATTGAAAATATTTCATCGTTAATTTACAATTAATAAGGGCATGTTTAAGCGACATGGTCATAAACACCATCTGATAATAAGTCCCCACAGAGCACAAAAACCCTATTGTCAAGATTGCTGAATGTGGTAACTGGATATTAAAATTGAAGATGCCCATATAAAACGAGTTGTAAACATAGTTTATATTTCTTAAAGAAAGTATACCGGGTTAAACCGTAAGGGAACTGTGGAGTAGATGTATGAATTTAACAACAATAGCCTATGAAAAGAATGAAACCGTTGGTGTTATAAGACTTAACAGACCGGAACGAATGAACGCGGTCAATGAGACGATGTACCGGGAGATCCAAGAGGTTTTACGCGACTCAGAGGCTGATAATGATATACGCGTACTTATTATTACCGGTTCGGTTCTAAAGAGAGGTGATGTTGAAAAACAGGCATTCTGCGCGGGAGCTGACCTTAAAGAGCATGCAGCAGGGAAACGGGATAAAGCGCAGAAAAAAAGTTATATAGAACTCGCTCATGAGACTACACGTCGAATATATGAGTTTCCTAAACCAATAATAGCAGCGATAAACGGTCCTGCCCGGGGTGCCGGGGTTGAAACGGCGCTGAATTGTGATTTTATACTCATGGCTGATACTGCCACACTGGCCTTTACCGAGACAAGCCTTGGTACGTTTGTCGGGGGAGGGATTACCAGCCTTCTGCCGTCGATTATTGGTGTAATGAAAGCCAAAGAGCTTATCTATACCGGGAAGGTTTTGGATGGGAAAGCCACTGTTGAACTGGGTGTTGCTCTTAAGTCTGTTCCAGTGGATGATCTTTTCGACACGGCACTTTCACTTGCAAAGAACCTGTCGGAAAAAGCTCCTCTCTCGCTGAAATTTGCAAAAGAGCGACTTCAGAATTCAAAGTTGATTGACATTGAGGAAGCTCTGAAACAGGAGACGGAAGCGATACTCTCATGCATGGAAACTGAAGACTGGCATGAAGGAATAAAAGCTTTCATGGAAAAAAGAAAACCAATTTATAAAGGGAGATAGGGTGGAATTACTCGACAGGATATTTAAAGCACAATCTGTTACCGTAATAGGTGCTTCAAAAGATGAAGGTAAAAGAGGGCATCATGTTATCAAAACCCTTCAGGACGAACATTTCGAGGGAGCAATATATCCGGTTAATCCTCGTGAAAAATCAATACTTGGATTGAAATGTTATAAAAGTATACTTGATATTCATGAGCCGATTGATATAGTGTTTATTGCAACACCAACGAAAACAGTACCGAACATTATTAAAGAATGCGGTAAAGCTAAGGCAGCCGGAGCAGTTATTATCGCAGGTGGATTTGGGGAAACAGGTGAGATTGGTAAGAAAATTGAAACAGAGATAGTCGAAACTGCACGAAAATATAAAATGAGAATAATCGGACCGAATACTTCCGGTATGATCAGCCTGTATAACAAAATGAATCTTGTTGGCCTTCGGGATGTACCTAAAGGAAATATTGCCTTGTTGACACAAAGCGGAAATATAGCGCTTCACGTTATTACAGAGGCTAAGCTTAGAAGCAAGCAGGGATTTTCTTATTATGTCGGTGTTGGAAATGAAGCCGATATGAAATTTCATGAATATCTTGAATATTTCAGAGAGGATGCCAATACCCGGGCGATACTGATATATGTTGAAGGGTTGCGTGATGGAAGAAAGTTTCTGCAGGAAGCGCACAATACGACAACGAAAAAGCCCGTTATTTTATTAAAAAGCGGCAGGTCTTCAACAGGGAAAAAATCAGCCGGCTCTCACACCGGTGCACTTGCAGGCATATCGGAAGTTGCGAAAACAGCATTTGAACGGGCAGGTATCATTACCATTGAAAATGCTGATGAACTGTTTCCCGCGGCTGAATCACTGGCAATCCTGCCGCCGATAAAAAACAATAAAATTGCCATTCTTGCAGACGGCGGCGGCCATGCGACCATTGCCGCCGACCTGCTTACAGATTTTGGTGTAGAGATACCGGAACTCCAGGAAAGTACCCGTGAACAGCTTAAAAGAGTCCTGCCGACAAATGCGTCAGTGCGAAATCCGGTTGATGTAGCAGGCGGCACTGATTCCAATCCAGGCGTTTTTGCAGACTGCGCAAAAATCCTTCTCAGGGATGAGAATATCGGGGGCCTCCTGATTGTAGGTCTTTTCGGCGGTTATGGTATTCGTTTTAATGAAGAGTTGAGATTTATTGAAGAGGATGCTGCGCATCAAATGGGTAAGCTACTTAAAAAAGCGAAAAAACCGATTGTCCTTCATAGTTTGTATAACTTTGCTAAACCACATTCTCTCGAGCTCCTTCGATATTATAATATACCGGTGTATGAATCAGTTGATATTGCCTGTAAATGTATTGGCGTGCTGGCGCAGTATGGAGACTACCTGGGAATGCATCATAAAAAAACAAAGTTTGTCTTACGATGGGGTAACAATGCAAAACCGGAGGGACAGAGGATAATTGACAATGCGTTAAAGGATAAGAGGTATAATCTTTCAGAATATGATGCCAGGGAACTGTTACGCCTCCAAGGAGCACCGGTTATTCACGGTAAAGTAGCTGAAAATGCTGATGAGGCCGTGGCTATTGCCGGTAAAATTAATGGAAAAGTCGTGTTGAAAATCGCTTCTGTGGATATCCTTCACAAAAGTGATGTCGGCGGTGTTAAATTGAACCTGGAAACAGATAATGAAGTAAGAGACGCATATACCGAAATCATAAAAAATGCCGGGAAATTCAACAGCAGAGCGAAAATTGATGGGTGCATTGTTTCTCCAATGGTCGGTAAAGGATTGGAGATGATTATCGGTACCAAAGTTGATGATCAGTTCGGACCGGTTATTCTGTTTGGTCTCGGCGGCATCATGGTTGAAGTTGTCAAGGATGTCGTTTTCCGGGTATTGCCTATTACCAAAAGCGCAGCCAGAAAGATGATTACCGAAATTAAAACAGCCCCTCTACTCAATGGTATCCGAGGTGAACCTCCTGTTAATAAAGAGGCGATTGTGAACCTTCTCATGACGGTTTCAAATTTGATTGAATCATATCCGGAGATACGCGAGATGGATCTGAATCCGGTTATTGCAAGAGAGGACGGCATCAATATCGTAGATGCCAGGATTATTTTAAAGAAAAATCATAAAGAATCAGAAGGCAAGTAATAGGGATATCTTCATAATTTTTTCACTCCTTTTTATCTCGTTTACATTAAGACTTCATCATTATTGGTGCATTTATATCTAATCATTTAAATGCTTGAACTAAAATGAATTATATTTCAATTACAGGTATAATTAAAAAATAAAGTACTATTAAACAAGTGTAGTCCAAAGGGAAATGTTAACAGCTAGGGAATGTAGGAATTGTAGTGGCAATTGAACAAAGAATAGATGCTCAATCCGGCGTAATATACCGGACTCTAAGCGGGACTACAAATACAGAGGAGTTGTTGGATTCATTTACTCGCATTCTCAAGAATCCGGCTTTTCACCCGAAGATGAAAAGTCTGACAGACCTGACGGGAATAAAGCATTTTGCGTTTAGTGCGGATGTGAAAAGGATTGCCGGCTTTATTAAGGAGCATCGGGAAGAGATCCTTGGTGGTAAGGCGGCAATTGTAGTATCGTCTCCGGTGATATATGGTATGGCTCGGATGCTGCAAATTCTGACTGAAGATTCCGGCTTTGACATAGCGGTATTCCGTGATAAGGATGAGGCGTGCAAGTGGCTGGGAATCAATACCCCTTGAAGAGTCATGCCACCTGAGTAGAGAATTAATCAATAATAAAATGATTTCAACCATGGCACTTGCTGAAAAGATACTATAAAATGCCACCAAAAGGATTCAAATGCAAACGATGCGGGAAGTGTTGCAATGGTGAACTTGATATTGTTCCCTTATCTGCGTCCGATAGTGATATTCAAATGTGGCTTGATAATGGAAGGGATGATATCCTGGATTGGGTAGCTCCTATTATACTTGCGGGTGTTGCCTGTGCATATGATATATGGATTGATCCGGAATCCGGCGAGGAAGTTCATCGATGTCCATGGTTAGTAAAAAGCCCGCATAACGATGGTTATCAGTGCAGAATTCAAGATGTGAAACCCGAAGTATGCAGGGAGTTCCCGACTTCGCGCAAGCATGCTGAAAAAGTTGGATGTTCAGGATTTAGAATAAGAAAATAAATTTATATACTTCGAGCTAATTAGTGTTTGGCCGGAAACTACCTTTTTAACGTCATTCCCGCATGTTTTTAGCGGGAATCCAGTGTTTTTGGACAAATAGAGGCATGGATTCCCGCAAACAGCATGCGGGAATGACGTTTCCAGCCAGACACTAATGTATGAATAGTAATATTTTTTGGTAAGGTTTATAGAATGTTACCACCTTTTCAAAAAGCAGACCTGCCACCGAAAGACAGGACCTTCCGGCAATTAGTTGGCCCGGTGCAATCATGGTTGGACTGTCAATCGGCAGTGGCGAGTTAATTGATCGCGGGATAAGTACTATTTATCGAGTTGTTTTTCACTAGCGCTGAAATGCTGTAACAAGGGATGAGGCAAGTGCAAAATAATACAATATATTACTGTGAACCAGTGTATAGGCCGCCCAGTGAGGCATCCAGTTTACTTATTCAGGCAACCGAAGGGTGTACCTATCGTTGTACATTTTGCGTCTCAAATATCGGCAAGAAATTCAAAGTACGTGCAGTCGAGGAAATAAAACGTGATATTGATACGGCGGTGAGCATATATGGAAAAGATGTTCGGAGGGTATTCTTTCTCGATGGGAATGCGATGGTTATGCCCTATGAACAACTGCTTGAAATAACACGGTATGCCGCAAAATCTTTTCCTGAGCTGCAGCGGGTCAGTGTCTATGCCCATGCGCGTGATATTCTTGGTAAAACCGATGAAAAGCTGCGATCACTTGCTGAAGCAGGATTGACAATGGCATATATCGGCATTGAAACAGGCAACGATGATTTATTAAAGAAAATCAGGAAACAGCAGAGTGCAGACGATATTATACAGGCATTTCATAAATGTTTCAGAACGGGAATTACCCCGTCAGGAACGATTATCCTGGGTCTGGCAGGCAGTGATAAGGATATCTCGTATCGCCATATGAAAGATACCGCGACACTGGTGAACAGGGCAAGCCCGACACACGTTATCAAAGGAGAGGTGCTTCCGGTATGGTATATTTCCTGTCTGGCATTAATGATTCCACACGGCACATCTATATATAAGGACATTCATGAAGGAAGACTTATTCCTATGAATGCAGATGAAATTCTGTATGAGATGAAGATTTTTATTGAACATATTTCAGATGAGGTCCAACACTGTATTTTTCGAAGCAATCATGCATCCAATTATCTTGCACTCAAAGGGATTCTTAGCCGTGATAAGGATAAAATCCTGGAAGTAATAGGTAACAATTTACAAAACAGGGATGATATCCGGCCTGAGTATCTCAGGGCATTATAATAATCATGGACAATTTACTGGTGTCTGTTTAGAATAGCCTGTTTCTTGCTTAAGTTCGCAGGGACTTATGATGTACTGGAATAATGGAGTGTTGGTTTAATTTGATAAAATTCAACAGGAAATAAAAACCTTTAAACCCAATACTCCAGTACTCCATTTATTTTTATAATTATTACCACTTGGGCGTTCGCTTCTCCAGGAAAGCACTCATACCCTCTTTGGGTTGTCCCGTTATGAAACACTCACCAAATGCTTCAGTCTCATAAGAACATCCCGTCTGCAAATCAGTATCAAATCCGCGGTTAATTACGCTTTTAGCTTTACGAATTGCAATCGGGCCTTTCGAGGCAATTTTTTTCGCTACACTTTCGGCTTCTTCGAAAAGGTTGTCAGCAGGTACTACCGTATTCACCAGACCGATACTTAGTGCAGTCGCGGCATCTATCATGTCGCCGGTGAAAATTAACTCTTTTGCCTTTCCAATCCCAACAGTCCTGGAAAGCCGCTGCGTTCCGGCATAACCGGGGATTATACCAAGACCCACTTCCGGCTGTCCGAATTTTGCTTTTTCAGAGGCGATCCGGAGGTCACATGCCATTGCCAGTTCACAACCGCCACCAAGAGCGAAGCCGTTTATAGCAGCAATCACCGGTTTCTCAAGATGCTCAATTTTCAAAAATACACGATGGCCTGTTTGCGAATAATTAATTGCTGCGGATGAATCCATATCCTGCATTTCAGTGATATCAGCACCGGCGACAAATGCCTTACCTTCACCGGTAATAACAAGTACCTTTACAGATTCATTTTTGTCAAGTGACTCAACAGCTTTTTCAAGTTCGGATAAGGTTTCTGTATTTAACGCATTGAGAGCCTGAGGGCGATTCATTTTTATCCAGCCGATATCTTCTTTCACTTCTACGATAAGATTGTTGTATTCCATAACACCTCCGATTTTTTAAGATCAAAGATCAAATATCAAATTTCAAATAATCTAATATCCAACATCCAATATCTGCCTTTAATCACAATTCTTAAAAATCATCGAAACGACAGTTATATCATTCCCACCCATAGAAATCATCATACCATAAGGACGATTGGAATCGACAGTCACCTGGTGGTCACCTGCTTTTCCTGTTAATTGCAGAACAAGATCAACTGCCTGCCGTACTCCTGAACCACCGACAGGATGGCCATACCCGATCAGGCCACCGCCGGTATTGGTAGGAATAACTCCATCACGTTTTGTTTTACCTTCTTTGACAAAATCAGCTCCTTCACCATAACCGGCAAAACCCGCAGCTTCTACCATGAGTAAACCGGCAATTGAGAAACAATCATGGGCTTCGAACACACCAATATCCTTTGGTGAGAGGCCGGCACGTTCATATGCCAGACTTGCCGCTTTCTGTGAGACAGCCATTTTTGTTTTATCCGGCTGCGGATCAGTAATATCATCTTCGCTTTGTCCATAGCCGATTACTTCGACTGCATTTTCCCTGTCTACACCAAGTTTTTTCAAACCTTCTTCAGAAGCAAAAATAAGAGACGAACCGGCATCTGATACTTTCGAGCAGTCAAAGACATTAATATGATCACAGAACACCTTCGGATTGGGTTTTGTCATACCGGTAGCAACGAGATCCTCGATTGTGTTATGATATTCCTGCGCTTTGGGGTTTAACCGTGCGTGCTCGATAGCCTGGGCATACCAGTGCGCCATACCTTCACGAATCTTATCATGGCCGAATTTCTCATAGCATACTCCTGCCCGATCAGAGAATTGCCCGGGAAAAAAGTGCGCATGTCCCTGTTTTCTATCCTTATAATGACCGGCACCTGCAAGATAATCAGCGCCGTATACCGCCTTTACACTGGTCATAACCTCAACGCCGACAACCATAACCACATCCGCAAGATCAGAAAGGATTGATTTAAGGGCAAGAGCCATACCAAGCCCTCCGGAATCACATGCACCTTCAACACCTGTTGCAGGTTTGTATCTGAAAGAGGGATGAATCATCGGAAAAAATCCGGGACGATTTCCCTGGCGGTTGTATCGAGCCATCATGAAATTAGCAACAACCCCTTCATCAATCGCTTCCGGGTTTGCAACCTGTTTCAGTGATCCCTCTCCAGCTTCCTTGATATAGTGCTCCAGGCCGGGACGTGTACCCTTTGGCCTGAACTCTTTTCTTCCCTGTCCCATGGACAGTGTGTAATAGCCGGCTGTTGCATAAACAGGTTTTCTAAAGAAACTCATTGGTATCTCCTTTTTATTTTAACCCAGCAAAGCTGGATAAGAAACTTCACGAATGAATTATCTACGGAAAACGTAGATAATTCATTCTAAGGTTCTAAACATAGTTATTTATCGGTCCGTAAAGCCAGAAGAAACCATGCATCAATACCGCATTAACATCATCTTCTGAATTGGCAACACCATCGTCAACAAGTTTTTTCCCGATTTCTTTGCTCCGCGCTAAATACTTTTTGGCGAGTTCTGCACCCACCCCTTCAGCAGTTCCCAGGTTGTCAAAGTATGTTGAAAGTTTCGATTCCTTATCAGGATCCTTAAGTAGTGTCTTCCAGGCAAAAAATCCTGCCGGCGGTTCTCCAATGGTTGTATCAAGTTTTTCTTTTATCGATGCAAAATCTTCATACGTGCTTTTTTCACTATTATAAACTCCCACCAGTTTGCTGCCGTCATATTTAAAAAAGCCATCCTTCTGAGAACCGTCAGGACGTTGCCCGCCTTTAACGCTTTTTTCCATGAACGTATCAACAAGGTCACTGTGAAGCGAGTCATCTTTTAAATGCTTGCTCATTACCCGCAGGATGCATTGAAATACATCCACTCCGACGTAGTCAATAAGTTGAAAGATACCCATGGGTCTGATAAGGAAATCCTGTGATATTCGGTTCATTACGCAGATTGCTTCGGGCAGGGTATAATCACTCTTTAACCGGTCAACTTCTGATAGTGCAAAGAGGCCGTCACGTGTAAAATGGCCGTTGCCGATAAATCCTGCAATATCGTTTGAAGGATAGCACTTTTTTCGGAGTCTTTTACCAAACTCATGGGCAAGACCGATATATTCCTGTGTGGTACCCTCTGCTGTAATTATTTCCACCAGTTTCTGAACAATGGGGGGATTATAGAAATGATAGCCGACAATTCTTCCTGCAAGACCTGATTCTTTTGCGAGAAAGCCGACGGGAATGGATGACGTATTTGTAAAAAACAGGGTTTCGTCCGAACAGATTCCTTTCAGCTCTTTCAGTATTTTGAGTTTCAGCTCTTCATTTTCAAACACTGCCTCAAATATCAACTTGGATTCTTTCGCTGCTGAAAAGTCGGTACCGAATCGAATAACACCGAGTCCTTCTTCTGCATAGGCATTGATGATTTCCCAGTTTTCAACAAGGTCTTCCCGAGCAGCATAATCTGCACGCAGCCTGACAATAGATTTTTCAGCGGCCTTTAACAGTTGCGATCTTATATATTTCTGCAGTCCGTCAAGAGCCTGCTCATTAACATCAACAAGGTGTAATCGGTACATGGTATCCGGATTTTTCATTTTAAGATTCGCCAGTTCCTGGGTGAGAAGTGCAGCGATACCGCTTCCCATCTTTCCAGCAGCACCGATAACGGTTACATTACAGAGAATGTCATCAAGATTCATTCCTAACTCCTTTGAAATTCAATTTCTTATTTTAAAACAAAATATATTATTTATCTATTATTTATATATCGATTAAAAAAACATCTCTAATAATAATATAAATTACGACAATAGATATTTTGGAGAGAAAAAGTTATATTTACTACAAAATAGGAGCAAATAATTGCATTAATCATAAAAATCAAAGGCTTTGTTTGCTGTGAGAGTGGTAGCGTAAAAAATTTTAGAGGAGGTTATTAAATATGAATGACAAAATTTATTCAGCTCAGGATTTAACTCATGAAGAAAATGCGCGGCTGGTTATTGATTTTATTCATCGGCTAATAATGCATCATGCCATGTGGTTTTCGGAAGTCCAGGAGCAATTCGGCCAGGAAAAGGCTCTGGAAATCCTTACCGATGTGTGCAGGCAAAGTTACGCTATACAGATGAAAAGGCTGGCAAAAACACTTGATTTTGACTTGAAAGATGATATTCCTGTTCCACTGTTGGATTTATCAAAAGAAAAGCTATCAACATTAAAGGAAAAAGTTGCGTCGAATTGGCTGGCAAATGACGGCGTGTGGTTTCAGGCAATTGAATTCACTAAAGGCATGGATTACGCAAAACGGTGCAATGATGCCTGTTGGGCACGCTTTTCTCCCTTTGAAGCGTGGGCGGTAAAGCGGTTTTTACAGTTACCTGAAAACGCGGGGTTGGAAGGATTGAAGCAGGCAATGCCCTTTCGTCTCTATGCGGCTATCAATATACAGTCTATTGAAGATGAATCGTCTACCAGCATCATATTTAAGATGAACGATTGCCGTGTCCAGTCAGCAAGAAAACGGAAAGGTCTTAAAGATTATCCCTGTAAATCAGCCGGTATTACCGAATATACTGCATTTGCACAATCTATTGATCCGAGGATTAAAACAGAATGTATCGGCTGCCCGCCGGATGAACATCCTGACGAGTGGTATTGTGCGTGGCGGTTTTCGATTTGATATCTCCATACCAAGGTTATGACATGCAAAGGAAAACGGTGTTATGAAACTCTATTCTATCGAAACAGGAAAATTCAAGCTTGACGGTGGGGCAATGTTTGGTGTTGTTCCCAAGGTGTTATGGCAGGAAAAATATCCCGCTGATGAAAATAATCTTTGTAACTGGGCGTTACGGTGCCTGCTTGTTGTCACCGGTGATAGAAGAATACTGATTGATACCGGTATCGGGGATAAGCAGGATGAAAAGTTTTTAAAACATTATTATTTACATGGTGAAGACGCGTTAAAAAAATCACTTACCACCTGCGGGTTTTCTGCCGGTGAGATTACTGATGTGATAGTAACTCATTTACATTTCGATCATTGCGGCGGCAGTATCACCTACAATGCAGATACGAAAAAATTTGAACCGGTTTTTAAAAATGCAATTTACTGGATTAGCAAACAGCAGTGGGAGAGTGCTATTAACCCGAACGCCCGGGAAAAAACGTCATTTCTGAAAGAGAATATTTTACCCATTAAAGAAAACGGTAGTTTAAAAGTGATTGAACATGATGCTGAATTGTATCCGGATGTTTCGGTACGGTTGTACCACGGCCATACCGACGGAATGGTAATACCCTTTATCAATTACCACGGTAAAATGGTAGTATTTATGGCTGACCTGTTTCCATCGACTGTGCATATACCGATTTCCTATGTAATGAGTTATGATATACGTCCGTTACAAACATTAAAGGAAAAGGAAGCGTTTTTAATTGAAGCGGTTGAACATGATTACATTCTTTTCTTTGAGCATGATGTGTTCAATGAATGCTGTACAGTTCAAAATACTGAGAAGGGAGTGAGAGTTAAAGAGACTTTTACACTAAGAGAGTATTTTCAGTAGATACTCAATGCATACATAGCGTTTCAAACAACCTCAACTATTTCAGATACCGCTTTTCTTTCCTTAACATCCGGCGACTCATCCGGGTATCCCAGCGGTGTAAGTACAACCGCTTCCCAGTCAGGACCGAGATTAAGCGCTGTATGCATGGCTTCCTGATCGAATGCACAGACCCAGCAGGTACCCAGGCCTTCATTCGCAGCAGCCAGCACCAGGTGCTCCATTGCAATAGTAACATCAATGACGTGCGAACTGGTTCCATCAAACCGTTTCCACGCAGTTTGACGGTTGCCAAGGCCGATTACTAGTACCGGTGCATTCATAGCCCAGAGCATACTCATCTTTCCTTTGCCGTCTCTACCGATTTTCAACGCACTTTCAACACGGGCACGCATTTCATCGGACTTTACAATAAGAAAACGCCAGGGTTGAAAGTTGCACGCTGAAGGCGCTATCCGGACTGCCTGAAAAATACGATCCAGTTTTTCCTGCTCGACAGGCGTTGATGTATACTTGCGAATACTGAGACGTGACTGAATAGTATCATAGAACTCCATTATTATTACCTTTCTGTTTCTCGCTCATCCAATAATCTATATTTTTAAATATAATAGTTACTCATTTGGAAGGCTACACTGTCTGTGTGGCGTTGTGTTCGCATAACTTTGTAGATAATAACCTCACCCCGGGACTCTCTTCCTGTTTACTGGAGAGAGGGAGAGGGAAAGAGGGAGAGAAGATGGGGTGAGGTTTTTTTAAATAAACAACCTTTTAAAGAAGGTTTATACAACCAGCAACGGTGGTGGCAGTAAAATATGTGTGGTTGTTTGATTATAGCATATTGCACATACAACAAAAATATAATATAAATTTGTTGTAATCAATAAAAAAATGAAATTATTTTACTTTTATTGTAACAAATAACAATTATTTTTAAATCGATAAAAATTTGATATAAAGCGTAAATACGATAATTTTTTATATAGAAGTCTTTAAGGAGGAGATGTGGAGTACTTTTTAACCGACGAACAGAAAATGCTGAAAGAGATGGTCGCAAAATTTGCAAAAGAGGAAATCGCACCGGTAGCGCGTGAAAACCAGGAGAACGGAATATTTCCTGAAGAGATAATTAAAAAAGTCGGTGAACTCGGTCTCATGGGTATTGCTTATCCCGCTGAATACGGTGGTTCAGGCATGGATTTTATTTCCTATATGATTGCCATAGAGGAAATCTCACGTTACTGCGCATCGACAGGAGTAATAATATCTGCACACTCTTCCCTTGCTCTTGATCCGATTTTCAGATTTGGTACGGAAGAACAGAAAAAGAAATATCTTCCCGACATGTGTTCCGGGAAGAAAATCGGTTGTCTTGCATTAACTGAACCGGGTGCAGGCTCAGATGCCGGCGCTGTTAAAACCACTGCAAAACTAGTGGATGACAAATGGGTTATCAATGGAACCAAGATGTTTATAACCAACGGGGGAGAAGCGGAAACGGTTGTTGTTATTGCCGCAACTGATCTTTCATTGAAAACAAAAGGAATAAGTGCTTTCATTGTTGAAAAAGGAACACCGGGGTTTTCAGTGGGAAAACTTGAACATAAAATGGGAATAAAATCTACTTCTACCGCAGAATTTCTCTTTGAAGAATGTGCAATCCCGAAGGAGAATCTTTTAGGAGAATTAAACAAGGGATTTAAGATTGCACTGGTTACCCTTGATGGAGGAAGACTGGGTATTGCTTCCCAGGCTCTCGGTATTGCAAAAGCCTCGATTGAGGATTCGATACTTTATTCGAAGGAACGGGAACAATTTGATCAGCCTATTTCAAAGTTTCAGGCTATACAATGGATGCTTGCTGATATGGCAACGGAGTATGAAGCTGCCTGGCTGTTGACCTACAGAGCCTCTCTAATGAAAGATAAGGGATTGCGTTATTCAAAAGAGGCTGCTATGGCAAAGTTAAAGGCTTCTGAAGTCGCTTCGTTCTGCGCGGCAAAAGCTATTCAAATCCATGGTGGATATGGGTATACCAAAGATTTTGATGTTGAAAGATATCTGCGGGATGCAAAAATAACAGAGATTTATGAGGGTACCAGTGAAATCATGCGGCTGGTGATTTCTGCAAATCTTTTGAAATAGAAAAGATTGGTTTTAACTAAATTGAGCGATTCTTGATGTGAATAGCTAAGGTCGCGATGTGAGATCGTATATGCGTCAACTTAAGCAATTAATATATGGAAGTAATGGTGAGCGAGCCTGTCCTGAGCGAAGCCGAAGGAAACCATCTACCTATTATTCATCATAAATCAGGAAATATCCCTCGACTGAAAACATACTGCACTGCAGTATTCAGTGCTCGGGATGACATATCACCAAATAATTAATGATGTTATTCCCACTCGTTTCAAAGTTACTTCAAATTCTCGTTATAAAACTCAATAGCCTTCTGTAACATGTTCAGATTTGTTTCCAGGTATTTCTTTTTCTTTATACTCAACGGGATAATTGATTTCAAGGTTTCAATATCAATAACATTTGATTTTAGGATATAGACCGTTAAAATAATGATATTTGCTGCGGCAATGAATCCCTCCTTCTTTGCAAGATCAGAAGCGGGTACATAGATAGCAGTGACATCTTTACGTTTAACTTTTCTGGAAATAATGGATGAGTTGACAACAATAAGTCCTCCGGACTGTACCTTCGCTTCAAAGGTATCGAGTGACGGGACGTTCATTGCAATAAGGACATTGGGATAATCCACAACCGGTGAACCGATACTGCCCTGTGAAACGATGATACTGGCATTGGCGGTACCGCCGCGCATCTCAGGGCCGTAAGAAGGAAGCCAGGTAGAATTGAGTCCTTCCGCAGTTGCGCAATTTGCAAGGAGCACACCGGCACTCATTACACCCTGACCACCGAAACCTGAAATCTTCACTAAGTGCTCTTCGATTGGTTCCGTATGTTTACCACTGCCGAATTCTTTCTCAACATGAAAAAGTTCAACCAACCCTTTCTCATCAAGCCACGGCATAGTGGTATCCGGCTGCATCGGTTCCGTTTCGTTTGAATTATCCCGGAATTTTTTTACCGGGAATATAGGTTCTAAATTTTCAATAATCCATTTACGTGCGGTCATGGCATCCATTTTCCAGTTGATTGGACATGGGGCAAGTATTTCAACGAATGAAAATCCTTTCTTCTCGACCTGATTCTGTAAAGCCTTTTTTATTGCTTTCCGCGTTTTGAGTACTCTTCCGGAGGATGCAAGAGACACCCGTTCGATATAGACCGGACTTTTAATTGCATCCATTATTTCTGCCATACCGATAGGAGCGCCGTCCTGGGCCATAGTTCTCCCTGTCGGCGTAGTCATGGTCTTTTGTCCCAGAAGGGTTGTCGGCGCCATCTGGCCGCCGGTCATGCCATAGATCGCATTGTTGACGAAAAATACCGTGACATTCTCCCCGCGATTTGCAGTATGCACTATTTCAGTTGTTCCAATACCAGCCAGGTCTCCGTCACCCTGATAGCAGATGAGGATTGCATCTTTAAGCGTCCTGCGCATCCCCGTCGCAACAGACGGTGCCCTGCCGTGAGAACATTGCACATTACCGGTATCGAAGTAGTAATAGGCAAAAACCGTGCACCCGACAGGGGAGTACAGTACCGTTCGATCCTGAATGCCCAGCTCATCAATGGCTTCAGCGATCAATTTATGGACCGTGCCATGCCCGCATCCCGGGCAATAGTGCGTTGTTTTCTGACCGGGACCTTTGCGCTCAAAAGTATCAAAAAATGCTTTAGGTTTCGCGTGCTTAATCATATTAGTTACCTGCCATATCTTTTTCAAAACGTTCAATGATTTCTTCAATAGACGGGACTATGCCCCCATACCAGTTGTAACGAAGAATTGGAATGGAATCTCTTACCGCAAGCAGCACATCATCCGCCATCTGACCGCTATTCAACTCGGCAACAATAAATTTCTGTTTTTTTTCTGCAAGTTCTATCAGGCGTTTTGCTGGAAAGGGATAGAGGGTTTTAGGCCTGAACAGGCCGACTTTTACCCCCGTCTTTCTTAATTCCTGCATTGCTGAGTAACAGACCCGGGCGGTAATACCGAAAGCAATAAAGAGCACTTCAGCGTCATCCACATCAATTTCTTCATACTCAACCATCTTTTTTTCAAGCAGTCGGTATTTTTCCTGGAGTTTAAGGTTGACGTCTGAGAGGATCTTTGCATTCATAAAGATAGAGGTTATCAGGTTTTTTCTGCTCTCCTTGTCACCATAGATGGCCCACTCTTTTCTTTTTCCCAGTTTGAGTTTTGTCGGCAACTGAACCGGCTCCATCATCTGTCCGATATAGGCATCGGAAAGTATTATCACTGTTGCGCGGTAATGATCAGCGATATCGAATGCCCGGTAGGTAAAATCACACATCTCCTGTGCAGAATTAGGGGCAAAAACTATGTTTCTGTAACTACCATGTCCCCCGCCTTTTACTACGGCATTATAATCACCCTGCTCAGGCCATATATTACCAAGGCCGGGGCCTGCCCGCTGTATATCAACGATAACACAGGGAAGCTCAGCGCATGCCATATAGGAAAGACCTTCCTGCATGAGCGATAAACCGGGACCCGAGGAACCGGTCATAGCCCTGGCACCGGCACATGATGCGCCGTATATCATATTGATGACACTTAATTCAGATTCAGCCTGGAGGAAATGTCTGCCGGCACGGGGGAATAAATCGGCTGCTGCATGGGCTATTTCACTTGCCGGGGTAATGGGATACCCGAAAAAGTGCGTTGCCCCGCCCATGAGCGCGCCATACACCACAGCTTCATTTCCTTTAATCAGTTGTTTCTTCATTATTGTTTTGCCTCTTTTTCTTTTGTCGCTTCATATTCTTTAATCACGGTTATAGCACCAGGTTCCGGGCATACATAATAACAGATACCGCAGGCAGTACAGTGCTTCGATTGAAAATCAGCGTATTGATATCCGATTTTATTGATATTGGAACCGATCATTAAACAGTCCTTTGGACAGGATTCAATACAGAGACGGCATCCTTTACATTCTTCCGAATTGATTATTACATGATTCATTAAATGCCTCCAAAAATCTCATTTACACCGGCACCGAAAAAATTTATACCGCTCACTGAATCAACCAGACCATGCGGCAGGTCGTTTATTTCAAGTTGATGCCCCGGACAGCCCAGTTTTGCACAGACATGTATCTTATTATTCAAACCGGGGAGTAGAAGTAATATATTTTTATTAGAATCACAACCTTCCTGCGGACAGGAAAAATGTTCAATTATTGATATATTGCAGGTTGGACAAAACGCTTCAACATAGGTCGTCTCGTCAGCTGAAACAGGCGGTAGAGAACTGAACAGTTTTGCATGGCTTCCCCAGTACGAATCAATAAATAGAAACCCGCTTTCATTATTAATAGTGACTTTTATTTTGATAGATGGCTTATCATGTATCCGCACGCTGTCAACGATCAGTTCATGGCCTTTTGGACAGAATAAAGATTCCACCAGGAGAAAGTCCTTTTGATTTCTTTTAATTAATCGAATACCCTTTGGAATGGATTTTAAAAATTCTTGTGGAATATCTTTTACGGGCAGTTCCATGGAACCTCCTTCATACTGAAATCTGTAAATGTATAATTCGGATATTTATATCACTCCATAAATAGTGTAACACTACAAATATAACTAATCGTTGCGATTTGTGTAACATTGATATATTATATTCAATAAAATGCAATATGGCGACAGCATAATGTGGTAACCGGAAAAACTGTCTTCGCGAGATGTGTTGAATATATCACGATTTATTACTACGACTAAGTAATTTTAAAATAGGCATTTTGAAGGGGAAAGTAAAGCTAATTTCCAGTTTCGAGAAAAGGTGCGAGAAATATGGATGGCACAATCGAAGGGTATACGGTAACCTACGAAAACACACGACATTGTTATATATTATATCTATAATATTTTTCTATCTTTTATTCCGCTAAATATTTGGTGTATTAGTTATAAAGGAGGGGTTGGTGCCGGCAAAAGTGAAATCAAAAAAAACAGCATCGGATAAACAGAGTGTCTTATTGAAAGCGTTTGAAGCGTTAGGTGAGAGTTACTCGCCTGAATATGATTCGAGCGCTTTCTATGATGAGCTGCAATTGCTTGAAACGCAGGCAGAGGAGTATGCAAAATACATAGGCCAGATTGATAACAAGAAAAAGGCAATACTTGATACGGCAAACCAATTCCGAACCGTTGACAAAATCATTAAAAAGTATAAGAATAAAAAGAGCGCAATGATCCAGATACTGCTGGATGTACAGAATGAGTTTAACTGGCTTCCGAAGCACATCCTGCACTGGATTTCAGCCCGGGTTGACGTGCCGATTGCAAAGATAAATACCATAGCCGATTTTTATGAGGTGTTAAGTCTTGAACCGGTTGGCGAGCACATAGTTCAGGTCTGTCAGGGAACTGCGTGTCATGTGAGGGGATCCTCTGAACTGATGCGGAGAGTATCTGCAATTCTCGGTATTGAGCCGGGAGAGACGGATCCGGAACAGGTATTTACCCTCAAAGCAGTGCACTGCCTGGGATGCTGCGCTCTGGCACCGGTGATAAAGGTTGACGAGCAGTACTATGGTAATCCGTCAATGGATGATCTGAAAAAGATTTTCGATTCAAGCAGGGAAAAGGAGATGGTAGTATGATAAAGATAAAAACA
>CBDVBE010000057.1:0-21765 GCA_965372145.1 uncultured bacterium
TGAAGCAGAAGAATTTGAATTTTGGAGTAAATCAGATTCTTTTGAATATATAAATTGGGAGATTTATACAATGAAATATGCATTGGGTTTACATGTCTTCATTATGGCACTGCTAATTGGGTTTTTTTGTACCGACCCGGTACAACCAAAATATACCTATCCCCCGAAAATCACGGATAAAGAGGTGAAAACTTCCGGATCAAAGGTAGAAGGCTTTGAACTTACCATGTACGTCCTGCTGGATGAGGGAGATACACCGGTCAATTATCAGTGGTTTAAAAACAATACTGCTTTGGCTGCTGATACAACAGACACACTCTATTTCGCTCAACTGGAAACCAGTCATAATGGCGAATATCGGTGTGTAGCCTCAAATAAGCACGGCACGGATACAACGCAAATATATACGTTACTTGTTTTCCCGGATACAACTGATACAGCTGGGCCGATCATACAGATTATTTCTCCCCCTGACAGTTCTGTAACATCACAACAGTCGCTTCCGATTTCATTTAAAGTAAAAGATAAAAGTGGAATTGTCGCAGTTTCTGTAAACGGGACTTCTGTTTTTTCTCAAGATAGTCTTTATCTGGACACCATTACATTGGACCAGGATACCAACACGGTAACAATTGGAGCTATTGATTCCAATGCCAACAGCAGCACTCTGAAGCTTACGTATATTTACAACCAGGAGGTTGTAGACACTGTTGCGCCTGTTATCATACTTATTTCACCTTTAGACAGTTCCACAACAAATGATTCCTTGCTTCAGGTTTCTTTTAAAGTAACTGATCAAAGCGGTTTAGCTTCAGTCTCGGTGAATGGAACGCTAGTTAGTTCCAGCGATAGTATCTATACCCAGAACGTAAAACTTATTCTGGGCCAAAATTTGGTTAAGTTCATTGCCGAAGATGCTAGTTCGCAGAAAAACAGAGATTCATTGACAGTAATTTTTTATTATGATCCCACATGGGGTGATACAACGGGGCCGGATATTCAACTTCTTTCTCCGCAGAATGGAGCGGTAACCAGTGATTCAACGCTAAAGATCACTTTCAAAGTTACAGATCCCAGTGGCGTTTCGCTAGTAAGTGTTAATGGCTTTGCGGTCACATCAGTTGACAGTATTTACATTGATACAGTATCACTTTCTCTGGGTTCAAATAGTGTTACTATTAGCGCATTGGACAATGCTTCTACTCAAAAAAACAGTGACACCCTGAAAGCTGCTTTTGTATATGATCCTACATTTACTGATACTGCCGGCCCGGATATAACGATATTGTCACCCGCACATGGTGATCACTTGAGTTCAAATACCGTATCTGTAACAGTAAATGTTGAGGATATTAGTGGGGTCGCCTGGGTGACAATAAATGGAGATACTGCCGTGTTGTCAGGTAATAATTATGTAAAAAATATTACACTTACTCCTGGCAGCAATAGTATAAAAGTGCTCGCCCGGGATAATAGTACAAAACAGAATGTAGATTCTTCTACGATTCAGGTAACACACGATAATGTCAAACCATCAATGAGACTTGTTAATCCAAATGTTAACAATACTTCTGTTATAACTGATTCTGTAGTAGTTCAGGTTGTGGCAAAAGATAATATCGGTATTAAGGATGTGAGATTTTCCGTGGGTGTCAACACATATCCAACAACCGTTTTTGAGGATACCATTTATTATGCAACAATAAAAAATCTTGTTCAGGATATATTTACAGAAATAAAGGTGAGTGCTGTCGATACAGCGGCTAATGATTCAATAATGTATGTGAATGTAAAGTATGATCCGACAGCGGCTGATACAGTTGGCCCTCAGATAACCATTGTGTCACCAATACATGGTGCTCATGTGAATAGTGCTTTGGTTGATGTGACTGTGAAGGCTGAAGATCCGAACGGTGTTGCCTGGGTGACAGTTAATGGAGAGAATGCTGTGCTCACGGGGAGCAATTATGTTAAATCTGTTACTCTAACACCGGGAAAAAATAGCATTATGGTGCGGGCGCAAGATAACAGTTCAAAACAGAATGTAGATTCGTCTCTTATTCAGATTACCTTTGACAATATCAAACCAACGGTCAGGCTGATTGACCCGTCACTTCAAAATTCTTCTGTTAAAACAGATTCAGTGGTTTTACAGGTTATTGCACATGATAATATTGGTATTAACGATGTGAAATTTACTGTAGGCGTTACCATATATCCAACCACTGTTTTTGAGGATACCATATTTTATGCAACAATAAAGAATCTTGTGCAGGATATTTTTACAAATATCGAGGTAAGTGTTACTGATACAGCGACCAATGATTCTACAATGTATGTGAACATAAAATATGATCCATCACTAAATGATGCTGATCCGCCGGTTATTACACAATTAAGCGGTCCTGCCAATGGGCAACGTGTTACTACGGCACAGCATACATTCACATTTACAATTACGGATCAAAGCGGTGTAGATTCTGCCCTTTACACGCTTGATGATGTGTTCCAGGATAGTCTTTTGTATCTGGGAAGTAATGAATTTGAATTTACACATAATTTTGGTACTTCATACGGTCAGCGAACCATTAGAGTATATGCTATTGACAATACCTCAAATCAAAATCAGTCATTTAAAATTATTCAGCTCAATTATAACACTGTAGTAAGTGCGGTAACCAACAGCGCACCGGCACAGGGTGCTGTTAATGTTGAAATGAAGCCCACATTTTCCTGGACAGGTGGTGATGATCCTGATGGTGATGCTGTAACTTTTAAAGTGTATTACGGGACAGCAAGTAATAGCCTTATTGAAGTTTTGGATGCCGGTACCAATAAGACTGTTCAGCCTACTGGAAATCTCACTGCTGGAATTCAATATTTCTGGAAAGTAACAGCTTATTCTGCTGCATTTCCTGTAGACAGTGTATCAAGTACCGTAACCAGTTTTACCACCTGGAGGCCTTTAGGGATGCGACTAATTGAAGCAAAAGGGCAGAGTTTTAATATGGGAACCGCTTTCCCTGATTTTTATCCATATGAAGCGCCAGTTCATACGGTGTCTTTTACAAAAGATTTTTGGATGGATACAACTGAGGTGATTCAAAAAGTCTATTCTGATGTTATGACCGCTGCCTATGCTGCCTACATTGATCCTGTCTGGAGTGATAGTTTTGGGGTCGGAGCCAGCTATCCAACCTATTATGTAGGATGGTTTGATGCTGTTGCCTTTTGTAATGCTTTAAGTAACCGTGACGGTTTTGACACGGTCTACTCATATACAAGCGTGACAGATACAATTGGTAAGGGATGCAGGCTCAATGATTTAGTGATTGATCTCACAAAGAATGGGTATCGGTTACCTACTGAAGCAGAGTGGGAATATGCCTGCAGGGCAGGCACCGTAACTTGGTTTTACTGGGGAGATATTATTGATGGTGCTACAGTAAAGCAGTATTGCTGGTATGAATTAAATGCTCAAGAAGACTCATGGACTGAACCACATGCCTTTTTTGAAGGTGCCCAACATGTTGCGACGAGGCTGCCTAATAATTTTGGCCTCTATGATATGTGTGGTAATGTGGCGGAGTGGGTCAACGACTGGTATTTATCATCTTATTACAGTGAAAGCCCGGATACTGATCCTCCTGGTCCTGCAACAGGAGGCTATAAAGTTATAAGGGGCGGAGAGTGGCGTGATGACAAAAATAATATTCGATCTGCCTGTAGAGTGTCTTATAATCGTCCTTGGTGGGACCATTATGAACAGGTCGGGTTCAGAGTGGTACTTCCAGTACACGATAATTAGGTTTGCACGTGACTGGTAATTTTACTTCGAACCGGCTGGTGTGTCCCACGTGTCAATTGTTTGATTTTATTTCCCGTTTGTAGGGACGTTTCATGTTTGATTGTGATTGTATGTTTTCATATGTAGTAGGGCGTTCGATCGAACGCCCTACGAAATGCTATTAATATCAATAAAAAAAAGGACCTGCCAAAACAGGTCCCATCCATTAGATTCCTGAACGAATCAGGAATGACAGATTAATTTCTAAAACAACTGAACCTTCTGACGAACAACAGATTTCCTGCCGTTACTCAATTCAATAACATGAACACCGGAAGAGATATTCCTTCTGTTAATTAGGCCTTTTGTCACGCCGGCATTGAGCTTGATAGATTTAATCGCGCGACCCTTAAGATCAATCAATGTAAGTTTCATTGATTCATTGATTGGCTTGCTGAGAGTAATCTGTATATTACTGCCTGCCGGGGTTGCTTTTAGTGTGATCGGTTGTACCTGCACTATTGTTTTATTGTTATCTTCAATAATACCGGTCTGGCTTCCCCGAACAATGTTACTCAATGTCGCGGTGGCAAGAAAGAACCATGCTTCATGGGGAAGCCACTGCTCGAGCCAGCGCCAGTTTCGCCAAGCAGTATTTGGATTAGTATTATCAGCTGGCATCCACTCAATACCAGTTGGTATTATCGATGTTGGCATTGAACCAGTAATACCATTGCAGATACCACCGACAAAATTTCGGCCTCCTGAATAGGCTGGGTTATATTTAGTACCGATACCTTTTCCCTGTCCATAAAACATGCAGATTTCAAAGGGGTTTTTACCCAATATCCAGTTTAGCTGATCCAAGGCCAGCCTTGAAAGATTATCTTTACCAAGTTTCCAATTGTCATCCAGTACCTGGGCCGCGTTTAGAATAGCTGTAGTCATTGACCCTAAACGCGCGTTTTCACCCTGGAACCAGTAGCGGGTCTCGTTGCTGTCTTTTGGCATGAAGAACATCTTACGTGTTTGTTTATAAACCTCATTGACAGGATCGAATGTTTTCGCAATAAGACGTACATAATTAAAAGGGTTGTTGACTTCTTCGGTAATTTCAAGGTACCAGTCTATTGCTTTTTTGACGGCGGATTTGATAGCGGCATCTTTGCTATTGTCAATTTCCATGTAATATATGAGTGCTAAAATCGGAAGTCCTTCTTCTCCAGCGTGAAAGTAGGGCCTGTTTTTAGCGTCATCACACCAGAAGTGTCCTTTACTGTCCTGTCTGCCAATTAATTTGTCAACACGGGAGCCTGCATCTGTTTTATATTTATTGTCTTCTGTAGCCTTATACATATCGATAGCAGCCATTAATGCTGTGTAATCATCAATGATATTTTCTTTCCCATCATGACAATAGGTTGTGTTGTTGGCTTTTAATTCATCGTAGGTTTCTTTGGCGGTATTTAGGAAATCTTCTGATGTGTTATCGCTGGAAGAAATTCCCATTTTATAAGTTTTTGCCAGTGCTGCAATGCCGATACCACCACCTTCTCTAAAAGCAGAAGTTACGTTTTCATGAAATTCAAAAACATCATTTTCTATATCCAACACTTCGTAAGAAGTAACTTTCCTATCAAATAACTCCCAGCCGTTAAAAACTGTGGTGTAAAATGATTTGTTCGGCGCTTTTGCCTTGACCATATAGTCACAGCCCCAAGCTATTTCTTCAAACAGTTTGTCTTTAAGGTTTAAACTATCAATGAGTTTCTTGTTCAGTTCATAGGATCGAAGCAATGCCCAGGTACATATGGGAATTTCCGATGTGCTCATGTAGTTCGCGTATTGCAAATGAGACATATGCTTGCTGTCATCACCCGATGCTTCACGATAGCCACCATAAAGATCAACAGTTTGGCTGGTCCCTTCAACAGGCAGGTTTTTATCTTCATTGCCGGTATAACGCATCTCTTCAAAACAATCTAATTGTGGTCCAATACATTTTGGGAAATAGAGGTTGGTCCCGATTTCGAATTCAAATGATTCCTTACCGTTACATTCAATTGTATAGGTTCCCGGTTCTTTAAAATCAGAAAAATCCATGGTCCAGAAGAAAAACCGTATCGTTTCAAAGGGAGCTATTTTTACCCATCCGTCAACAGTATCAGCCTTAGTAACTGAACCGGAATGTACCTCCTGGTTGGATGAGTTAAGGATTTTAAAGGAGGTTATGCCGGACTCATCCTTGTCTGATTGATATACCGCGGTTTTCGGCCCGTTGACTTCATAACCGACCTGGTTGATTCTGATTGGCGATGTTTGAGAAAAGAGGCTAAAGGTAAAAACCCCTAAAAGGATACAGGTTAAAACGTGCTTCTTCATAATACAGTCCTTCTATGAAAATGGTTAATAGTTTGATTTCCGTTGTTCTTCAACAGACGATTGAGAATATACTCTGTTGACCCGGTTTCAGTAAAGCTTCCCCCGGGATATGAATTAATTGCCTGTGTGATCGATTGTTGTGCCTGTTTATTATTAATATATCAAAAGTGGTTTCAGAAAACCTGATTTTATCATATTATGATTAAGCCACCTCATTTATTCAGAATGCTCTATACCGCACACTGCTACGCCAAATGCATGCAGAAAGCACAAAAATCATAATAGACACAGTCCCGTTGTTTTTTGCGGGACTGGAACTCCTTATGCTTAAAAATGAATATGACAATGATAATCTCAGAGTTACTGTAATGATAAAAATGCGTTAGAAAAGATACTTACGCTCCTAACGCACCATTCCCTTCAAACGTTATAAGCTATTTCAACAGACTAAACTTCGTGTAATACACATCATTACCGGCATCAAATTGCATGATATACATGCCCGTTGACTTTTGGGAGCCGAGGCTGATTTTCCTGTGATAATTTCCGGCAGTTCCATGAAAGGTAACTGGTTTTATCGGCTTTTTACCAAGCATGTCATAGATGGTGAGCTTGATTTTACCCTCTTTAAGCATTGTATATGAGACCGTAACAGATTTGTTGTTCAAGTTTGGCACAACAGTGCACGGTATTCCGTTATTTTTCTTAACAAGGGTATTGGCTTCCGTAATAAGCCATGGTGGAGTGTATTTAAAATTAAAATCCCGTTGATACTGTAATCCATTGAAAATGATATAATCGACACATAAATCTATAACGTCCTCACTTGATTTTGAGGTGGCGATTTCGATCTGGGTTACCATATCCTTCGCCCCCGCATGATGCCAGGTCCACCCACTGTCTTCTGCAACCGACCATTGTTCCGGCTGAAAGAGTGTAGTATCAATGGTATGCGATTTCCAGTCCGCGTCCAAAGGAATATTAAAGCCATAGAATCCCCAGCGCAAGGTGTCGTCAGGATATTCGAAAATATCTTTTGTTATCAAAGCGACACGTATGGTACCTGCGCCTTTCACTTTAAGGGTAATTGCATTCAAATTGCTGAAATCGTGATATACGAAATCCTCAATACCGAGAATCAGGCTGCCCATACCGGCATATGCATATTCATAGGTGCTGGTTGTGGTTATCAGGCTGGCCATAACATAGCCGTCTTTAGCGTTAAACATATCATTGACATTGTCGTTAGTAATTGGGAACGTATTACATTCAATCTTACTTCCCAGAGAGTCATAATAGACATACCAGAATGCGCCGCCGGTGTCGACTTTATTTGGATCTTCTGTGAGGGAATAGCCATAGGCTGCGCCGAGATAGGTCTGTGAATTGCCGTCCGTGTAGTCGTTATTGAAGCTGTCGAAGATGACGCCGGTTGTATCTTCAAAAGGCTCTTCACCTTCAGCTTTCCACCAGTTACCGGAAATGAGGAGCTGGCAGAGAAGATTGATCGTATTCTGATACACGCCGCCATTGTCATTTAGTTTTATTTCGTTCCAACCGGCAGTAAGAAAACTTTGATGGCTGGCATCAACAATACTTGCAGCAACAAATGGTGCGACAAAGGCCATATCACCGCTACCACCGAGAGCGGTCCCGTTCAGTTCATATCCCGTAGCAATAGAAGCCGGGTTGTTATTACAGGCACCCTTAACCCAGTTCAGCATTTTATTACACATCGTTTTCGCATTTTCAGTACCCCAGTGAGCATAATCCGTAGCAATTCTCCAGGGAACACGGCAGGCATTCCATTTGTAGCAATCGGTATCGATATATTCATGAAGGAAATTTTTTGGGGCCGGTTCCGGAGTTTCATTTACGATAAAGTCGGAAACCAGACCGGTTGTTGGTGAGTACGCATTTGTAAATTGCGTATAAATAGTATACAAATGGTCAGCGGCTTCAGTGAGCTTACCGGAATTGGTGTTGTAACTGAATGCTCGTAAATGATCACCCATCCAGTCCGAAGATCTTGTTGCCCAGTAAAACTCAGCGGTGGGGTCCAGATTATTTACAAAATCACCAAGAGATATCCATTTTGTCGTTTTATTAATATCGCTTACTAAAAGGCCGTTAAAAATCATATTTCTTGCTTCCTGGAGATAATCTATGGCACCATCCGAGCCCCACTGGTCATGCGCCAGAATATAGGCATAGGCCATGTCGAAATCCCCATCAGTAGCAGAGGCATCCGCCACAGTACTCTCACCTACGAGGACTTGCCAGGACATGAGAGCCTTGTTCTCACTGCTGGGATGATCTTTTGCAAAATAATGCATACCGTCAAAGTATGTTTGTGCATTGGAATCGCCGTTAGGACCGGCCATAAGGGCGAAAACGATCATACCCCACCCGTGTGCTTCGGTAATAGTTGTTTTTTCAGTAGTCCCTGTTCCACCTGATTCTATATAGTAGCCATTAGTTGTTTTTTGTGCCGGTTTCAGGTAATTACCCTTCCAGGTGTTATAGAATGATTTGACATCGTTATTCATTGAAGATTGATCTATATTCGGTTTTATGCAGTTTGGATGGCTGACAGCTTGAGGGAACGGTTTATTCTGGGCAAAAAGTAGCGAAATCAATGCTAGAATTGAGAGTGTTGTACAGATTGTTGCTTTTAAAGGTTTCATCCTGCCTTCCTTTTTGATGTGTTTATTTTTAAGTCGTTGATTTTCTGTAAATTATAGAGGATAGTTACACTGCTACTACCCCTTCTATAAAGTGTCCCACTGCTACTATACAATCTATTAATAAATTATGAAAAAAATTGGTTTTTTTTGAAAAAAAACTAAAACATCAAGAAATTATTGAATTTATAACAACTATATATACATGAGTAGGAATGTGAAATATAATTTATTTTCCCCGGCGTCATACCAATAAAATTTTATAGCGTAATAAATCTTGTGTACAAACAGTAAACGATTACATGCGGGGAAAATACTACGGGATTTCAGGAACGGGAATTGTGAAGAATTATTCCTGAATGTCAGTATATGGTTTAATCGGATTTGAGTTTTTTTCTCTTTGCCAGTTTAACCGCAGCAACCAGTTCTTTTTTTGTAAATGGTTTTTTAAGTGACACATCGGCATCAAACGCAGCGGCCAGTGAAAGAAGCTTGCTGCGGGCATCCACTCCGGATATCGCAACGATGCCGACTGGCGGGTGAAGTTGACGTATTTCAATAATAGTCTCAACACCGTCTTTTCCCGGCATTGCCATGTCGGTTATGACTACATCGTATGATGCGGTTGAGTATTGCTGCATGGCTTCATTACCATTGTTAACCGTATCTACAACACAACCCTCTTTTTCAAGAATAGTTCGTATCAGTTCGCAGATGTACTCTTCATCATCAATAACCAGTATCCGGGTGCCGGTTATATCATCAGATGATGAGTCTTCATAAAGAGGATTGGATTTTTTCCGAAAGAGTTTCATGTGCTTACTCATTAAAAATGTAATACTATTTCTAGTACAATTTTAGATTTGAGCGGTATAAAAATCAAGTCGTTTATTAAAATAAGGACTTAGAATGCAGAAAAGAGGGTGTAAAGTGTTGCTAAAATTTGGTCATGTGTACCGGAGATTAATTAGTGTCTTGTCTGGCCGGAAACGTCATTCCCGCATGCTTTTGGCGGGAATCCATGCCCTTATTTGTCCAAAAACACTAGATTCCCGCCAGAAACGTGCGGGAATGACGCTAAAAAGGTAGTTTCCGGACAGGCACTAATTAGAATAAGGAGTCATATTCTGAGTTCTGACTCCTGGATTCTGAATTCTGCTTTTTACAATCTGAATTTCTTCTTCTTTGCTTCTTTCACCGCGACCAACAGTTCATCAACGGTAAACGGTTTTTTAATGGTGACATCAGCATCAAAGGCAGTGGCGAGCTTGAGTAGTTTATCTGAAGAACTCACACCGGACATGGCAACGATTGCGACGGGCGGATTAAGCTGCCGCATCTCAATGATGGTATCGATACCATCCTTTTCCGGCATGGCAATATCGGTAATAACAATATCGAATTCTGCAGTTGAGAAAATCTCAATAGCCTCTTTCCCATTTGAAGCTAATGAGACAGTACATCCTTCCTTGTCAAGAACATACTTAACATAATTGAGGATCTGTTCCTCATCGTCAATAATAAGCACGCGTAAATTTTTCAATTCTTCCATAGTTTTAATCCCACTGATTTTCCTGGTGTTTCAGTTAGCAATCATTGGCTCGGGAACGCAACTCCGTTTCTTGTTTTTATTATATCATTCCCGTTTGCCTCTGTAAATAGTTCTATAAATTAAATAATCAGAACACTTTTTTCAAGTAAATTTCATTTTCTTTAAAGTACAATTATGCAGGGGTGAAATAATTGCGGTTTGATCGGTTTTTTACGTTTGCTTTACTTCCTCCAGAATCTATTTTATCACTCTTTTTAACAATAAGGAAAGGTGTTTAATGACACAATCGTTTTCTGATGCAGTCGTTTCACCTCCCACAATAAACCCGGAAGATGTCGTTGTTGTTATTCTGGGTGGCGGCCAGGGATCCAGGATGTATCCTTTGACCAAGGGGCGGGCAAAACCTGCGGTAAGCTTTGGCGGTAAGTACCGGCTGGTTGATATTCCAATAACCAACTGTCTCAACTCACAGTTGAATAAGATTTTTATCCTGACACAGTTCAATTCTTTTTCCCTGAACAGGCATATCTGGCAATCCTATGGCCGCGAGGTCGGCAGAAACGGCTTTATCGATGTTGTTGCCGCGGAGCAGACTACGACCAGTACGGATTGGTTCCAGGGAACCGCTGATGCGGTCAGACGCACCTTGCAGCATATGCTGTATCATAAGCCCAAATACATTCTTATTTTAAGCGGTGACCAGGTGTACAGCATGGACTACAACTTTCTGTTCTCTTTTCATCAAAGCCACAATGCCGATGTCACCGTCGCAGCCCGTTACAGTGCTCCGGAAGAGATACATGGACTGGGTATTGTTAAAGTGAACAACGATTTAAAGGTGATTGATTTCTATGAAAAACCGGACAGTCCGTCACTGGTTGAAGAGTTTAAATACACGAATAACATTTCCGGTGTCACGGGAAAACCCTTCCTGGCTTCTATGGGTATCTATTTGTTTACTACTGATGCGCTTCGAGAAGCACTGGAAAATAATGAAACGGATTTCGGCAAGGCAGTGATTCCGCTGGCTGCCCAAGCAATGAATATGTCCTGTTTTCCATTCAGCGGTTATTGGGAGGATGTTGGAAATATAAAAACGTTTTATGACGCAAACATGGAATGGCTGAAAGGCGGCGGTATTGCCGAGCTGTTTGAGGGAGGCAATTCTATAATTACCCATGCACGGCAGTTACCGCCGGCAAAGATCCACAAAACAGCGATAGAGAATTCAATTGTCTCAGAAGGATCAATTATTCATGCAGACCGTTTGAAACACAGCCTGATCGGCGTTCGCAGCCGTATTGGCAGGGGATGTGTCATTGAAGATTCCATTATCATGGGTAATACCGAGAGGCGTAGAAGTGATGATTCTGATTATGACGAGCTGTTTGATGATTATGGTGACAGCGATGATACCAGAACTTTTTTACTGAAGACAAGCAACCGGTTTGAAATTGGCGAGGGATGCCATATAAAGAGGGCAATACTCGATAAAGATGTGATAATCGGCAAGGGATCGAAGATCGTGAATATAAAAGGCGTCCAGGAAGAAGATAATAAGAATTATGTAATCCGCTCAGGTATTGTAGTGATAGCACAGGATACGGTGATACCGCCGGGTACGATTATTTAACCTAAAAGTCTGAGTAGAACTCAGTTGTCAGAATACGGAAATCAGAAATCAGTAAACCTTATGCCGGAAAAAGTTAACGGAAAAATCAAAAACATTCACGGCGGGCAGAATAATCTACAAATGAGCGGCCATACCGAACCATTGGCGTATGATGATTTTATTACGCCACCGTTTTACGGTACCGGTGAAATACTGACCTGGCAGGCAGATTCTTTGGCAGATGCTGTTGACAAAAAGAAGTTGTTGGATCAGTATTGGCATACGGAGGAAAAAAGTCCGGCAGGTGACCGTGAGGCGATGTTTTCATCCCTCATTCAGGAGATACAAAGAGATTCCCTTATCGATGCCCGTGGCTATTATGGTTTTTATCCGGTTATCACTGATGATGAATTGCTTATTTTACTCAATCCGAACGATTATCACACAGAAGTCGCAGCGTTTCAATTTCCGAGACTGAAGGAAAAAGAAAACAGAAGTTATGCCGATTTTTTCCGGCCGGAAGGGGATTTACTGCCAATTCAGGTATGTACTTTAGGCAGGCAACTGACTGATAAATGCACGCTATATGCACAAAAAAATGATATAAGGGATCAATTTTTATCCAAATTAGGTACTTATTTATTGGATAGTATTACAGAAAAACTTTATATTGAAATCCAACGCGGTTTAAGTCTCCCGAGAAATCAGGGACTCAGGTGCCATTTCGGTGATTTTGGTATGCCGGGAGCCGACAAAAACCGGGAAATAATTGAATTACTTTGCGCCGATGCCCGTCTCGGTATCACTCTAAACGACAATTTCCAACTCCAACCTGAACATTCCTCCCTTGCTCTGTTTATTCACCATCCGGAGGTGAATCGCTACTCCTAACCCCTTGAACAATGCAAATTGCAAAATGCAAAATTAACAATACAACAACGTAAAACCTCTGAACCCTGAACCTCTGAACCTCTGAACCCTGAACCCTGAACCCTGAACCCTGAACCCTTATCAATGCAAAATGCAGCCTAAAAAATTTAAAATCACAAATCCAAAATCTGCAATCTTTGCAACTTTAAACTTTTAACTTATTTATTAACTTTGTGACTCACATCACCGACAAAACCGCAATTTTATGGTAAAAGAAGAGGTAAAATTCTTTTTTCAACCCATAAGATTATTTTTTATTTAAGCGCTTAAAATAACTCTTGAATTTTTTCCCATTTCGGTGGTATAATTAGCAAGTTGTGTACCTTATCTCATATATAGTTATAGAATTAAAATCTATAAGTAAATATATACACCCACTAAAGGGTTGGGGTTTATGAAAATGACTGACCGGCAAAAGATTCAAAGACGGATATTCGCTATTGCTATGAAAAGCCGGGTCATATGGCGGGGAAGAGCAATACCGGCAGCCTGGTTGCTTCCGGTGCCTATATTGTCAGGCTGGTTGCAGGGAAATAGACCTCAGTGAAAAAGATTATTACTTTGCGTTAGAAAGTGCCTATGAAATTGCTGAATGTAAATGTCTTTGTTGTAATGATAATGGTGACTGGGTGCTGTATATCCATATACGGCGGCCAGGATACTCTTATCCTGGATGAATGGGCCACCGTAATCAGTATTGTTGGAAAAGCCGATATGCGTTCATCTGATGAGGGGCATTGGCGCCCTGTTCATGTTGGTATGCGTATAAAAATGGCCTGGGATGTCCGTACCCATATTGAATCATGTGTCCAGCTTTCTTTTGAGAGCGGTACGGAGATAAAACTTGGTGAAAGCAGTGAAGTAAAGCTGACAACCTTATACAACGAGGCTCATAATAATGTGACAGCGGTCACCGACAGAACTGAAAAACAGTAGTATAATGAAAAGACGTACTTTTTTGCAATATGCACACCGGGAGTTTAAGCGCTTGAGCTTGTGGTAATATGTAGCCGTTCTCGGCTTGAAATTGGAAATTATAAACGAAAGATAGGAAGTTCACTTCCAACTTGAGTTATGCACTTTGTGTAGAAATTTGGGAAAAACATGAAACTTACATTAGAACTGGATGTTTATAAATAGTACAAAAGCAGGAATACCAAATTTCAAATTTCAAGTTTCCAATTTCTGCGTTCTGTGAACGCTTACTAAAACTTTGACTTTATCGGGAATACATTATACAATATTATGCAACTGTGAAGGGCTTGCACAAAGGCTTCTATGAATTTCCCGGTAAATAAATATGGAAATAAATAATACAGTAATTAAAAACATTTGCAGATATCTGATTCTTTCCCTGCTGGCAGCAGTGGTTTTTGTGGTGTGGAACGGCAATATGACAGCCATTGAAATCAAGGATATTGTCGTTCAGATTGTCTGTCTCATTGTACTGGGTATATCGGCCATACGGGTACTCATGAAAGAAAAGATTATCATACCGTTGAATCCTCTGGTTCTTCTTGTGGCAGTGTACGGGCTGTTGATGTTCTGTGCATTTCTATCAACCAATAGAACCAGTATAAATTATACAGTATTGATACCTCAGATATTTGGTATTATAATTTTCTTTCTTGTTATAACCTATTTCAACCGGAATGATATACAAAAACTAACATTACTTTGTGTTATTGTTGCAGGTGTTGCCTCTTTGTACGGTATTCTGCAGTACTTCGATGCTGATCCGGTCAACTGGATCCATCTTGAAAGGCGCTATAAAGTAATCTCGTTTTTCGGGCATAAAAACTATTTCGCTATCTACCTCCTCCTCATGATTCCCCTCGGGCTATACCTTTCATTTTCAACGGATAAGAGACCGATACGATATGCAGCAATTGCTTCAACAGGCATAATGGCGGTTGCTCTGGTACTCTCAAACAGCAGGGGTGCGCTGGTTTGCTTCTTTATCTGTGGATTTATTTCAACTCTGTTGTTTATCCTGCTAAAGAAGAGTCAGGCTGCTCCTTCCCGGAAAACACTTGGAATTGTGTTTGCCGTTCCTATTATTATTGCATTTACCGTTCTTTTATTGCCCAAACCCATTAAGGATGATTTTGCACAATTATTGACTTCACGGGAGTATTTACATCGGGTATCGTATTATCATGCAGCAGGGGAAATTATCGGTAACAATCCCTTTTTTGGCGTGGGCCCTGGAAATTTCGTGATATCCTATCCTCAAAATGTAAAGTATAAAACCTGGACCGAGGACCCGAACCGGGTTTTAAACCATGTACATAATGATTTCCTGGAGATATGGGTTGAGTATGGAATATTTGCACTTCTGGCATATCTGGGGATAGTACTGCTCCTTGGTTACCGGCTGCTTAAACATCTGTTTAGCGCTGATAATCCTCATCAGAAACTGCTGCTTATCTGCGTATTCTGTTCTCTTGCCGGATACCTCTGTTACAGTAACATTACTGTAGCTCCACGCTATATGTCATCTGCATTTTTTCTATGGGTAGTTGTTAGTATCGGATATCTGCAACTAAAGGAAAACTTTAAAACAAAGTCTATTACCATTGTAAATAGACTGAGAGGACGAACAAAATTTACCGGAATAAGCGTGGTCTTGATTGTTCTGGTTTTGGGAGGCCTGGGAAAAACAGCCTTGGCCAATTATGTTTCAAATGTTTACGTACATAAAGCGTCGGTAAAGACAATAAAAGGTGATTACAAAGGAGCATTGGAGTACCTTGAGAAAGCAATCTCGCTCCGGAAGAAAGAGGTGGAAGCATATTATCAACGAGGGTATGTTCATTTTAATATGAACCTGTTTGATCAGGCTATTGATGACTATGAGCAGGTGCAGAGGCTCGCACCGAATTATGTCAATATTGCTTTTAATACTGCATCCTGTTATTACCGCAAACATGACTGGGTAAATGCGATCAAATATGCTGCCATTTCTCATGACCATTTTCCCGGTTATGAAGCGAATACGGTGATGCTTGCCTTTTGTTATTACTATATCAGACAGCCGCAGGTAGCATTAGAATATTGTGAAAAAGTATTACAGATAAATTCCGATAATCAGAAGATTCTTGATCTAAAGAAAAATCTGAAAGAGATTTTACAAAGGAGTTAGCACTGTGAAAGCAAAGAAAATTGTTACTGTTTTTACAATTGCCGTTATGGGGTGGGGGAACAGCGTATTTGCTGCACCGGCATTGATCTCCTACACGCCGGACCCGACAAATGATTTTACCCCGACATTACAGTGGAATACTGTTTCAGGTGCAACGCAATATCAAATCCAGATTGCTAATAATCCGGGTTTTTCACCCACAATTGCTAATCAACTCTTAAGTGCTGCTACCAGTTATACACACGGCAGTGATCTACCTTTAGGGGATATATACTGGAAAGTTAGTGATGATTTCTATGGCCTTTCAAACTATTCATCAGCTGACTATTTTGTTATTACCGGCGCTCCTCTTCTTATTCCGTTTTCCCCGGACCCAACGCCTGATTTGACCCCGACACTCTATTGGAATTCGCTTTCCGGTGCGTCAAATTATCGTGTGCGAGTAGATGATAATACTGGTTTCTCTTCCCCCATAGAACATACAACAATGAGTGGAGCGACGAGTTATACTGCACCAACTCTATGGCAGGGAAACGTTTACTGGAAAGTCAGCAGTGATAAAGACGGCTATGTTGAGTATTGTCCTGCCGATCAATTTGTTATCAGTACCGCACCTGCCCTGATTGCATACACGCCGGACCCAACACCTGATTTTACACCTACCTGGTACTGGAACCCAGTTTCCGGGGCTTCGGAATATAAAGTTGAATGGGCCGATAATGTTGGTTTTGCCTCGCCAGCTTCAGCATTTGTAAGTGGCGCTGTCAGCTATTCAGCAAGCTTGCCTGATGATGGATTATGGTACTGGCATGTCAGCAGTGATTTGGATTATGGCGTTTTTTCACCGTCGGACAACTTTACTGTACAGAAACCTATCTTCAATCCCTATCCCCAGGATACAACCATTGACCAGACCCCGACATTTACCTGGAATGATTATCCGGGAGCTACTACCTATAAAATAGAAATCGCTGATAATGTGGCCTTTAACACACCTCTGGCAGATTTTGTCAGTAACAGTACCAGTTACACGCCCATGAGTAATCTTTCACAGGGGACAACCTATTGGCATTTCAGTACCAATCACGATTACACCGGTTTTTCAGATATTGATTCATTTGTCATTGATATAAATCAATATCCGGAGCCTATTCCATTCTCTCCGGAAACAGTAACAACACTGCAGCCTTTATTCCAGTGGAATCCGGTTTCCGGCGCGTCAACCTACACGTTGCATGTCGACAATGATCCGGCTTTTAATTCGCTCGATATTAATGAGACGAGCGGTGCCACCAGTTATTCCTCTCCATCAAATATGGCACAGGGGACCTTTTATTGGAAGTTGAGCAGTAGTCTGAAGCCGAACTCATTCTGCCCCTATGAAATAGTTACTATCTGTACCGCGCCGCATATAAATGAACATACACCCGACCCGACACCGAAATTGAATCCTACCTTAACCTGGAATGCTGTTTCCGGTGCAACCGGTTATAATATAGAAATAGCCGACAATCTTTCCTTTAACACCCCGATTACCGCTTATATAAGCGGTGCGACCAGTTATCCGGCAAGTTTACCCTATGAAGGTCCCTGGTACTGGCATGTCAGCAGTGATATTGATGCGGCCTATTTTTCCAACACCGATGACTTTACCTATCAGAAACCGCAAATAAATAGATTTGATGGTTCAGCGGTCCATACTAATTATCCGAATCTCACCTGGAGCAGTTATCCAAATGCTTCTGACTATTATATCCGGATTGATGATAATATCAGTTTTGCATCGCCTGCTTATACACAATACACAAGCGGCGCTACAAGTTATGATTCACCCTATCTCTCATCTGCGACAACTTATTATTGGTGTGTAAGTACTGATATAGATTACAATGCTTACTCGGAAATTGATACTTTTCGAGTTACACAAGGACCGGAATTAGTTACCTATGGAGGAGACTCAACAACGGAATTACGGCCCACTTTCAGATGGCATCCGGTGAGCGGGGCTTCATGGTATACTATTCAGATACAGGATGACATTTCTTTTTCTGGATCTGAGTATGGTAGTTCACCAAATGATACGTTTAATATACCTTCTGAAGATATACCCCTCGGCACAAAATATTGTAGAGTGAGTAGTGATCTTAGTTCATCAGATTATTCCGATCCTGACTCGATTAAGATAATTGACACAGTGAGCTGCTGGCATGTGTCAACCACAGGGGATTCTACAAATTCAGGTACTGCCGCGTATCCACTTGATTCCATCAACCATGCCCTGGACCATGCCGGCCCGGGAGATACAATTAAGATCGCGCAAGGTACCTATTTATTAAATAATGGTTTTAATATTGAAGAGTGTGGAATCATACTGTTGGGTGGATATTCAGATGATTTTACTGTTAGAAATTCCGATTCATTAGTAACAAGTATCGATGGCCAGAATAATAGTTACAGTATTTCGATTTTCACCGATTCAGATACTGTTGGAATTGACGGGATTACTTTCCAAAATTCCAGTATGTATTTCATATATGTCATGTATGCCGACTACCTTTCAGTTACCAATTGCCGTTTTATCAACTGTTATGAGGGGATAGAGTTTCACGAGGGCAATTATGGAAAAGTAATGAATAATATATTCGCATTTGATTCTATTGGAGTGCTAATTGATTATAGCAAGGGTATAGAAGTAATAAATAATACTTTTGTCAAGAATGGTATTGGTGTAAAAAGTTATGCCGGCAGTGACTCTATCATTGCGATCAATAATATTTTTGCCTATAATAACCGGGGCTTTAGGAGATATAGCTCAGCCTTTCAATATGCTGATACAGTGAGTTATAATGCGTTTTTCGCCAATGATTCCGATTATGTTGATTCGGCTAACACACTTTATACGGGTACGGCGATGAATAGTGACCCGCATAACAGTAACAATATCGCGCAGGATCCTGTGTTTAAGGATACAGCATATGCAACCTATGACTTCCACCTTTCACTTGGTTCCCAATGTGTGGATGCCGGCGATACCCTATTCCCTTATGCAAATGAGCCTGCGCCAAACGGCAGCCGTATAAATCTTGGCGCCTACGGCAACACACAATGGGCGACTATATCCGGTACAGCCCCTTCAATCACCACCCACCCTGCATCCGATACAAGCGAGGTAGGAGAATCTCAGACATTCTCGGTTTCAGCCTCCGGTACCGCACCACTTTCATATCAATGGTATAATGAAGAAGGGGTGCCAATAGCCAACGCAACAGCTGCAGTATATACTATTAATCCGGTCAGTTTAAGTGATTCCGGTAATTATACTGTTATGGTATCAAATACTTATGGTGCTGCTTCTTCACTTACTGCAAAACTTTTTGTGCCGATACCGCTTACTATTACATCTCAACCAACTGATTCCACTGTAGCAATTGACGATCCGGTTAGATTATCTGTTGTTGCTGCGGGACACGTGCCGTTCTTTTATTGGTGGATTAAGGATGGAACAGATACGGTAGGCTATGCATCCAATTTTGATAAAGATACTGCTGCAGTGTCTGACAGCGGGAATTACAATTGTGTTGTGTATAATGAGTTTGATACAATTACCAGCACGATTGCAAAAATATCGGTGACTGTACCACCAATTGCTATTACAACACAACCCTCAGATTCTACGGTCCTGCTAAATGCTTCGGTAGGTTTATCTATTGCGGCGACAGGATACGCGCCTCTCAGTTATGTGTGGATAAAAGACACCACTGATACGGTAGGAGGTACTGCTAATAGTTACTTTGTCGATAGCGTGGCTCTTACCGATGAAGCAATATATCATTGTGTCGTCTATAATCCATATGATACGGTAAATAGTGATACCGTGAAAATATTCGTTGAAGAATCTCCTGTAGCTGATTTCGCTGCCAATCAGGCTACCGGAATAGACACGTTGACTGTTGCCTTTTACGACTCCTCTAAAGGTGATGTTGACAGATGGGTCTGGGATTTCGGTGACGGTACTATCGATACTTTTACGGTAAAAACGAATCCCGTACATTTTTATAATACACCAGGAGCCTATTCCGTTTCATTAAAGGTAACCAATACAACCTTTTCACTTGATAGTACAGTGACAAAAGCGAATTATATCAGTGTGTATCAGCAATCGGTGTCAACCTTTACCGGAATGCCGCGTACCGGTGTTGACAGTGTGACAGTAACCTTTACACTCGACTCGGTTTCAACCGGTGTGTCTCAATGGATATGGGATTACGGTGATGGAGTTCTCGATACCTTTTATACGGCAACTAATCCGTCCTATTATTATGGAAATCCTGGAATCTATTCGGTTAAATTGAAAGTTTCCGGTTCGGGTGGCGTTGATAGTACTGTCCGGGCTGGTTATATTAGTGTCTATAACCATGTTACTGCTTCATTCAGAACGACCGATTCAATAGGAATTGCACCGTTTTCAGTGCAGTTTTATGATAGTTCAACGGGTGATTTTAACAGGTGGTTGTGGGATTTTGGCAATGGTACTACGGATAGTACACAGCACCCATCTTTTACCTATACGACAAAGGGTACCTATTCACCTAAACTGGTGGTCTCCGGACTTGGCGGCGTTGATAGTATGACCTTAACAAATCATATCATCGTCTATGAACCCGCAGTGGCTAAATTCTCTGTTAGTGATACTGATGGTATCGCCCCACTTCAGGTACAATTTTTTGATAGTTCAACCGGTGATATCAGTACAAGGTTGTGGAACTTCGGTGATGGCGGTTCCGATACGGCTAAAAACCCGGCTCATACCTATACTACTCCGGGTACCTATGCAGTCTCACTGACAGTATCCGGCAACGGCGGTACCGACACGTTAGTTAAAACAAATTTTATGAATATATATGAACCAGCGGTAGCGAATTTCAGCGCATCGGATACTGTGGGGCAAGCGCCGTTGAGTGTCACCTTTTACGACAGCTCAACCGGTGATGTTGACGCCTGGTATTGGGAGTTCGGTGATGGGAATACAGGTTCTGTAAAGGTACCGGTCCACGAGTATACCACCCGTGGCACCTTTGACGTGAAACTTGTTGTCAGTGGAAAAGGCGGAACTGATACTCTTACCAAACCAGAATACATTACTGTATTAAACTCACCGCCGGTACTTACATTGCCGTTGACAGATACCCTGTTTGAGGATTCTGCTGAGGTAATTACCGCAGCGGTAACTGATGCGAATAATGATGCGGTTACCTTGTCATTCATTAGTGGTGCGCCGACAGATATGGAAATAGATCAATCAGCTCATACATTGAAATGGATTCCGGATAATGATGATGTGGGTGAGTATACTATAGCAGTATTGGCAGATGATAATTATGGTGGGAAAGATACTGCAACTATTACTGTAACCGTGTTAAATACAAACGACTTTCCGGTTATTGATTCCATCATGTTCCCTGATACTTCCTGGGAAGACAGTCTTATGACCGCAAAAGTGGTAGTGTCCGATCCTGATATCCTTGATTCCGTTGAGTTGAGTTTGAGTTCGAACGCGACCTGGTTATCTATTACGAAACAGCCGTTAACCCGTGGCGGGAACTGGTTGTTTGATATCCAGGGGACGCCGGGTGATGCCGATACCGGATTGTTTGAGATCATCGCTACCGCGAC
>CBDVBE010000058.1:0-21718 GCA_965372145.1 uncultured bacterium
CTTCGCTACGCTCGCAATGACACTAAGAATGTTACACCACCTGAGTAGTTACAAATAAACGTAGAAAGGTAAGTTCATTGCTGAAAAAAAAGATCAATTTATATACATGAATAGGTATCGCTTCAAGTGATGCCTATTATTTTTTCCTGGTAAAGGAATTCCATTTTGACAATAAACTGTTTGTCTTATTTATATAACCAAATTTCTATAGTAATAACTTGCAGTCAATATATGATTTCGAGTATTTTGATATGCCACAAAAACAAGATAATTTAAGCAAAATCAAATACTAATGAGACTATATGTTACGCCTGGTAAAAAAAATGAAATTGTTTAGAAATTATTAATTTTCAATTTATTTAAAAGAGGTTGTAATGGCTGATATTCAACCCTTTAAAGGGCTGAGACCCAAACCGGAACTGGTACAGAAAGTTGCCTCCCCGCCGTATGATGTATTAAATTCGCAGGAAGCAAGAGAACTTGCAAAAGATAATCCCTTAAGTTTTTTACATGTCGTAAAATCTGAAATTGATTTTAGTCCTGAAACCGATACGCATAGTGAAGAGGTGTATCAAAAGGGTGCTGAAAATCTGCATAATTTTTTAAGAGACGGCATTCTCATCCAGGATGATTCACCCTCTTTCTATATCTACCAGATTACCATGGGTAATCATACCCAGCGGGGATTGATGGTGGGAGCAAGTGTTGATGAAGTTGAAAATGGTCTTATTAAAAAACATGAGTTCACCAGGAGAGACAAAGAAGACGATCGGGCTCATCACGTTGATGTTCTCAATGCCAATGCAGGCCCGGTAATGCTCTCTTACCACGCAAATGCAGAGATTGATAAACACCTCGAAACAATTTGCCAATCTTCAGAACCGGTGTATGATTTTACCGCTGAAGACGGGATACGGCACGTTATGTGGGTGGTTTCAGATCCCAATGACGTAGAACGTATACAAAAGAATTTTTTATCTGTAGAAGCAATGTACATAGCAGATGGACACCACCGCAGCGCAGCGGCTCTTCGCGTACGGAATTCAAGAAAAGAAAAAAACCCAAATCACACCGGTAATGAGCCTTATAACCATTTCCTGACTGTCGCGTTTCCAGATAATCAACTGCAGATTTTAGGCTATTATCGAGCAGTGAAAGATATTGCGGATCTTACTCCTGGGGAGTTTATTGCTAAACTTGAAGAGTTTTTTGATGTAGCAGAAACAAATGATCCTCTGCCAAAAAAGCCACACCATTTTACCATGTTTTTAGATGGAATCTGGTATAATCTACTCGCAAAAGAAGGTTCTTTCCCGGCAGATGACGCTGTAGGAAGTCTTGACGTATCAATACTTCAAAAGAATGTATTGGAGTCTATCCTGGATTTATATGATATCAGAACGAATGACAGAATAGATTTTATTGGCGGTATACGGGGTACTCAGGAGCTTGAGAAAAGATGTAATCAAGATATGCGGGTAGCATTTGCATTATACCCCACAGGGATTAACCAGCTAATGAGTGTTTCAGACTGTGGGGAGGTCATGCCGCCGAAATCAACATGGTTTGAACCGAAACTCCGTTCAGGTATGGTAACGCGCAGATTATAGATTTTTCACTTTTACATATAATAAGGAGGGTAAACGTGTTAATACTCATTTCCGACGCTTTTGATCCGTCTCTCCCGGAAAAGCTCTCACAGTACGGGGAGGTAACTGATGACAAAAGCAGGTTGGCTGAAGCTGATGTCGTCCTGGTACGAAGTAAAACCAAATGTACAAAAGAGTACATTGATGAAGCACCAAATCTCAAACTCATTATACGGGGTGGTGTGGGCACTGATAATATCGACAAGGAGCATGCCGCAGATAAAAATATTATAGTGCGTAATACACCAAAAGCATCTTCAATTGCCGTAGCAGAGATTGCCTTTGCGTTAATGCTTGCTGTGCCCAACAGAATTGTAGAGGGGCATGTGAGCATGACAAATGGTGAATGGATAAAAAAACAATTGAAGAGAACAGAACTCTTTGGAAAGACTCTCTGCCTTGTTGGTGCAGGCAATATAGGCACTGAGGTGGCAAAGCGTGCGCAGGCTTTTGGCATGACTGTCGTAGCATACAGGAAGTCGGGCAAGCCTAACGATTATGCTGAGGTTAAGTCGTCTTTGGAGGAAGCAGTACAAGACGCGGACTATGTCTCCCTGAATACTCCGCTTACAGATGAAACACGCGGCATGATCAATAAAGCGATTGTTGAAAAAATGAAAGATGGTGTCGTCATTGTGAATACGGCTCGTGGAAAGTGTGTGGTTGCAGAAGACATTGTAGAGGCTTTAGAGAGCGGTAAAATCAGAGCCTATGCGACCGATGTGTGGCCTTCAGATCCGCCACCGGATGACTACCCAATTCTGAAGGCGCCGAATGTTGTTATGACACCGCATCTCGGAGCAAGCAGCAAAGAAAACCTTTTACGAATCGGAGAAGAAGTAATTTCTATTATAAACGAATATAAAGAAGGAGGACAGTTATGAGCAGAAAACACAATTTCTATGCAGGCCCCGCCACACTTCCCCTGCCGGTACTGGAGCGGATACGGGATGAAATAGTCGACTATCAGGGAATGGGTCTTTCCCTCATTGAAACAAGCCATAGAAGCAAGGAGTATGATGCGGTGCACGAGAGCGCAATAGCACTTGTCAAGGAACTGCTTGCAGTACCTGATAATTATAAAATATTGTTCCTCGGTGGTGGCGCAACCCTTCAGTTTTCTATGATTCCTCTTAATTTCCTTGGTGAAGGTCAGTCCTGTGATTTTACTAATACCGGTTCCTGGGCAAAAAAAGCACTTGGGGATTCCAAAAAATGTGGAACGGTAAATGTCATTTTCGACGGTGCTGAGTCTAATTTCACTACAATCCCGGACGCATCTTCAATAACGGTGACGCCAGGGGCTGCCTATTTACACATTACAAGTAATGAAACAATTCAAGGCACCGAGTGGCATAATTTCCCGGACACCGGCGACGTACCATTAATCGCTGATATGTCAAGTGATATTATGAGCCGTCCTCTGCCGGTTGATAAGTTTGGGATGATCTACGCCGGCGCTCAAAAGAATCTTGGTCCGGCAGGTGTGGCCCTGGTAATCCTCAGAGAAGATTTACTCGAGCGTTGTCCCGACACACTGACCGCATATCTTAATTATAAAACACATGCAGATAAAAACTCACTGTACAATACCCCGCCGGTATTTGCGATCTATGCCTTAAAACTTTTAATGGAACGGGTTAAAGAGCTGGGTGGTTTACCTGCAATGGCAGAGCTGGCAGAGAAAAAATCTTCACTGCTTTATGATACAATGGCACAGAGCAATGGATATTATTCCTGCCCGGTTGATGAATCCAGTCGTTCAAAAATGAATGTCGTATTCAGACTTCCCAGTGAAGACCTTGAAAAGAAATTCATTGAAGAATCTAAAAATGAAGAGATGATTGGACTCAAGGGACATAGAAGTGTCGGCGGCTGTCGTGCATCTATATACAATTCGATGCCTGTTGAAGGTGCTGAAAAGCTGGCCGGTTTTATGAGAAAGTTTGCAGAGATTAACCAATAAAGGTAAACGTTCACGGGTTTAAAGGTTCAGGGTTCTGGGTTCAGGGTTCAGGGTTGAAATCCAAAATTGTATGATTGCGGATTGGGGATTGAAAAAATCCAAAATCTAAAATCAAAATCTAAAATTAAAAAATGTTTACAAACACAAGCACAAAATCAACGTTTTTTTAATAGAAAAAAGCGATTTTAACCATTGAACGGGGAACCCTGAACCTGTGAACGGTTACCAATAAAGATATTCATTATGAGCGAAACAAAAAGAACAATATTTTACAACCGGCATGTAGAACTTGGCGCAAAAATAGTGACATTCGCCGGTTGGGATATGCCCATATCCTACCCTTCCGGGATTGTTGCAGAGCATTTAGCGACACGGAAAAATGCCGGCCTGTTTGATGTCACCCACATGGGTCGGTTTATTATTCGCGGTAAGAATGCCGTTCCCTTTCTTCAGCATGTGCTCAGCAGTAATGTGGAAGCACTTACAGTTAACCGCTTGACGGCCCAGTATTCCATTATTCCAAATGAGCGGGGCGGCGCCGTTGATGACGCATACCTTTATCATTTCTCTGAGGAAGAGTTTCTCCTGGTCGTCAACGCCTCAAACCGCAGTAAAGACTGGGATCATTTTCAGTCGCATCTGAACAGGTTTGAGGATGTTGAGCTCATTGACAAGACTGAAGAGATTGCCATGCTCGCTTTGCAGGGACCGAAATCACGGGATATCGTCGCGGACGTAATACAGTCCGGCCGGTTTCCCGAGCCTGCACGAAACGCGTTGAGTATTGTAACCGTCAGCGGCGCGACCGTAAAGGTCAGCCGCACCGGTTATACCGGTGAGCCGCTTTGTTTCGAACTGTTCGTTGATAAGAATGACGGTGTTATGCTCTGGGACCTGCTGGTAAGTAAAGGCGCTGCACCGGTTGGCCTTGGCGCCAGAGATACCCTTCGGCTTGAGGCAGGCCTTCCCCTGTACGGCCATGAGTTGGGTGATGATCCCGAGGGAAAAGAGATCCCGGTCATGGCATGCCCGTTAGCAAAATTCGCCGTCAGTTTCTCTACATTAAAAGGCGACTTTATTGGCTGTGACGAGTTGGGCAATCAAAACGACGCCTTTCAAAAAATCATGCGGCGCGATTATTCATCCAGAGACATTCTCCCCCGGGTAATCAAAACAGTTGCCCTGGCAGGCCGCGGCGTTGCCCGCGCCGGATCGAAAGTGTTCAAAGGAGCTGAACTGATCGGTTATGTTACCAGCGGCACCATGATTCCCCTATGGACTGTCGAGGGTGAAGGGCTTAGCTCGTCGCAGTCTGATCAGCATGAACTCCGTTCCATCTGCCTTGCCTATATTAATTGCAATATCCTTGAAGATGAAAAGATAAGTGTTGAGATACGGGGCAAGATGGTTGACGCAGTGGTTGTGCCGTACCATTTGAAAAGCAATGCGCCGCCCCACGCGCGGCCCATCGTGCATGATTTTTCATTACCACAAAAGAAAGTGCCTGAAGAGGATATGCCCACCAGAGTTAAACGACTCCTGGAAAAAACGGTGGCCAATACTGAATGGCGGCAGAGAGAGTGTATTAACCTCATCCCGTCGGAAATGACCATGTCGCCGATGACACGGCTGTTTTCTGTCATGGACCCGAGTTTCAGGTATGCGGAGCATAAGCGATCCGACGCCTTCTATGACGCGGATATTTTTTACTATCAGGGATGCGGTTTTATTGACGAGGTTGAACGCCTGCTTCGGATAGAGATGCAGAAATATCTCGGATGTGCCAATGTGGAGCCGCGGCTGGTAAGCGGGCAGATGGCAAACGCCGCTGTGTTCAGCGCTGTCATCGACTATATCAATCGTACCGACCGTAGAAGCGAGCCGCGGAGGATCCGCCAGGTGATGAACAACCATATCGGCAAAGGCGGCCACCTCAGTGCCCAGCCCATGGGTGCCCTGAGAGACTATGTGCGGCGCGATCCGCGCACCGAGCAGCCCGCTGTTGTCAATTTTCCTGTGTGTGCCGATAACATGTACAAGATTGACGTCCCGGAAACATTGAAACTGATCGAGGAATACAAACCCGAACTTATCTTATTCGGCAAGAGCATGGTTCTTCATAAAGAACCGGTGGCGGAAATCCGCAGCTTTCTGGATAGCCAGGGTATTGATGCTATTGTCATGTACGATATGGCACACGTGCTTGGCCTTATAGGCCCTTATTTCCAGCAGCCCTTTGAAGAGGGGGCTGACCTGGTTACCGGCTCAACCCATAAAACCTTTTTCGGCACCCAGCGGGGCATTGTCGGCTGCTGTTACCGCGAGGAAGAGGAACGCTTTGCATTGTGGGAAGCACTTGAGCGTCGTGCATTTCCCGGGTCTGTTTCAAACCATCATCTGGGTACACTGCTTGGTTTACTCATGGCATCTTACGAAATGAATCATTTCAAAGATGAATACCAGAAAAAGGTCATATACAATGCTAAAGCCTTTGCAAAAGCATTAAAGGAGAGCGGACTGGATGTGGCCGGTGACCCGGTGGTTGATTATACCGAAACACACCAGGTTATTGTTTATATCGGCTACGGCCGCGGATTTGAAATTGCATCCCGGCTGGAAGATAACAATATTATCTGTAACTATCAGGCCTGTCCGGATGAGGAAAGTTTCACAGCTTCCGGGGCGCTGCGTCTGGGAGTTTCTGAGATGACACGATTTGGCATGGCGGCGGATGATTTCAGGGAACTCGCTTCATTGATCCATGATGTGGTAGTGAAAGATGCCGAAGTAACGGATCAGGTTAAAAAGCTGCGCGAGAGATTTCTGGAATTGCATTTCTGCTTTACCGGTAAGGAGTATGATGAGGTTTTGCAGAGGTTGCATGGGCTTATATAATAATTATCCTGCTTGATCAGATTTTATCACTACCGAAAACAAACGCAGGACCGTTAAGTGTATTCTCGCTTATTTAAGAAGAATCATTTTCTTTACTGTTATAAGGTCACCAGATACAACCTGGTAAAAATATTTACCGTTAGCTACCGGTAAACCTTTATTATTTTTTCCATTCCACTTAACTGTATAGGTACCGGCATTTTGCTTCTTCTGAACCAATGCCTTAATTAACTCACCTTTAAGGTTATAGATATTGATTGACACAAAATTATCCACCGGTAATGTGTATCTGATAGTGGTTACAGGATTAAATGGATTAGGATAATTTGATGCCTTCAGACGTTTTGGTACAAGCGAATTTGGAACTTTTTCACCAATTCCAGTTGTAATGGAAGATATATCTATGAAAAAATATTCTGCAGAGTCCCAAGTACTATTATAATTCGAACCCCTTACGTAAAAGTAGACGGTATCCTGATTTGGACTCCATGTATTTACCGTGTAATGACTTGGTGTTGAATTAGGATTTGAATTGTCAATAAAGACACTTAAATATGACGCTTCTTCTGATTTAAATATGGTGAGTAATAGAACGGTCTGAGCAGTATCGCACATAGGAAACATCTTCAGTTTAGCAGAATCACCCTCTGTTCCTCCATTATAGTAGGTTTCAGCGATTAATACCCAGTCATTCTTTGGAGAAATATTGAAATAATAGGAATATGTCTTTGAACTACTAGCCTCATAATGTTTTCTTCTGAGCATTGTTCTGCATTCATCTTTTACTGGAATAAATTGTGCTGAAGTTAGAAGTGGTATTAAAATTGAAAGCCAAACAATTAATAAAAAGTTTCTCATAATTTTCTCCTTCTCTTCGACTCTGCTCAGGGCAGGCTCGCTCAGGACGAACGAAATCAGTCTATCCTGAACAGAAACCAATTAAGTGTTATTAAAATCTTCACGCATTGGATAGAACGCATCAATGATTCTGCACGAAGTTAATGCTTTACCTGAATGCACAATATGTGCCGGAATGACTGCAGCCTCACCTGCTTCACATACCTTTGTCACACCATCAACCGTCATTTCGAAAGTCCCTTTAATAAGATTGGTGATCTGTTCATAATGGTGTTCATGTTCAGGCAGAACCGCACCTTCCTCAACGGTCCAGTAGGCACATGTCATATGGTCGGTATGGGCGAACACGGCTTTAAAGCCGGGGATTATCTCTTTTTCTTCCATGGAATTTAGTTCTACGAACGGCATTTTTTCTCCTTTTTCAATTAATTTTACCAATGCTTCTAAATATAATTGATTAGGAGAATGGTTATATGTAATATCACAGTTGAAAAATTGAGATATGTAATGTAGTATTAATCATATATGAAACATGTACTGATAATTGTTATTCTTTTTATCATTCCGTCCCACTCGTATGGGTACCTTGATCCGGGAGTCGGCAGCTACTTCCTTCAGATAGCACTCGCATTTCTATTTGGCAGTTTATATCTGGTAAAGATTTTCTGGAAAAATATTGTTACTTTTTTCAGAAACCTGTTTTCCAAGAAATCAGAGCAAGAACAATCAGCAGATGATTAGTATAACTCCCTAAGGCTACTCTTTAAATCTAATAAGGAAACCGTGTGATGAGAAGAATTCTGCCAATCTATCCAATACTCTTTTCTCTCTATCCACCTCTTTTTCTCTTTTCACAAAATATGCACCGGTTCAGAATGACCATGGTTTTTATTCCAGTGCTTTGTATTCTTGTTTCACTTGTTTTCCTGTGGACGCTCTTTCGATTTTTGTTGAAAAATAATGAAAAAGCAGCTCTGTTTCTCGCTATACATCTCGTATTATTCTTCATTTATGGTTATGTCGGTATGGTAATAAAAAACATTCATTTTACCATTGGTGATTTGCATTTCGGGTATAATAAACTGTTAATTATCGTATGGGTCCCATTTATAATAGGTTCATTTTTTCTGATTGAGCGTTTTAAAGGGACTCTAACACAGATTACTAATGGATTAAATGTAGTTTCAGGTGTGTTACTTCTTTTCCCAGTTATACAGATACTGTTTACCGGAGTGACGTATTCGCGGCCGGTAATGCAGAGCGGTAATGAAGAGATGCAAATGCTGATTAAAAACTATCGTGAAATAGAGGGAAAAAAACCTCTACCCGATCTCTATTACATTATCATGGATAGTTATGCCCGGGAAGATGTACTTAAGGATGCATATAATTACGATAACAGGAATTTTATAAACTTTCTTACACAAAAGGGATTTTACATAGCGAAAAATAGTTATAGTAATTACAATACAACTGACCAGTCACTGGCATCATCACTTAATTTCGAATATATTGATGGGGTAATTGCGCAGATGCCGGAAGATTCAAAAAACCGCCGTCCATTAATTGAATTAAGGGCGAATGCAAAAATAATTAGGTTTCTCAAGGAAATAGGGTACTCATATATCTATCTTTCCAATGGGTATGAGTCAATTGAGCCTAAGTATGCAACATATTTTCTAAGCCCGGGATGGTCATTCGGCGGGCGCTTTCTTGACGAATACCAGAATGGCCTGCTTAATATGACTCCGGTTCATCACATTGTACGTTTGTTTAATACGGATGCGACAAACTATTATGCGCAATACCGAAAGCGAATCCTTTTCTGCTTTGATTATCTGTCAAAGGCCTATAAACAGAAAGGGCCGAAATTCATATTTGCGCATATTATGATTCCGCACGATCCAATAGTTTTCGGGCCAAACGGTGAAGAACTTGATGGCGTATTACCGTACGGTTTACTGGTAAAAAAAGATCAGCAGGAAGCTATTGCAAAATACCTCGATGAGTTACAGTTCGGGAATAAAAAGCTACGGTTTGTTATTGAAAGAATACAAGCACATTCTGATCCACCTCCAATAATATTGCTGCAGGCTGATCACGGTACATTTATTTATGAATCTGATGAGGAAATTCCGTTAAAAGAATTTATTCATCATAAGCATGCGATCTTGAATGCCTACTATTTCCCAGACACCTCCTATAATAATCTGTATCCTGATATAACACCGGTTAACAGCTTCCGAAAAGTGTTGAATCGCTATTTCAATGCACAGCTACGTTGCCTTGACGATAGAATATATTACTCAAAATGGGAGATGCCATATAAGGTGGTTGATGTAACTGACTCTTTACTGGTAGTCGAGTGAGTGAGTGAGGAACATAGTTTTGTAATAAGCTGAACAGGGTAGTCTGATCAAATAAAAGAATCCAGTTACTCTAATTCTTTTTATAACGTTTTTTTTTCTTTACTGCAATCAATACAATCGTCGTTTTTTCCTCCGCTGCGTATTTTTCAAAAAAAAGCAATAAGTGATTGATTTAATAACGCATTGAATTAAATTATAATTCTGCAAATCAGTAAGAAAATAAACATCTACCTGTATCTGAATACCTAAAAGGAGGCAAGTAATGCTCGCAATGGATATCCCTATCGCGATGATGTCCGGATTGGTACTGGCTGAAGCCGGCAAGAATATGCTTACCAGTGGCGATAAAGAAAAAGTTACTTTTATTCGATTAGTTGTGCTTGTTTATGCAGCTATTTTTATTGCCCCGACTCCGGTATACTATTTCCTCGGATGGCCTGCCTGGGAGGTGAATTATATCTGGCGATGGGTGGAACATATTCAGGATAAACCGCTGCGGGCTGCGTTTTCCTATGTGCTGCTCGCCTGTGCGGTGATACCCACCTGGCTCGGCTTTGAACTGGGACGATTTTTCCTGTTGAAAGGTAAACCATTATGGGTGCGTATCGCCTATATCGCTATGCTCATTATTACCGGTATTATTATTCTGGCAATGTGGGATATTACCTTTAATATCTATACCTCTTTCGAGAACTTTGATAAAAAGGTGTCCTATTCATTCTGGACCCATCCCTTTGCAACGGGTTGGGCAATAAGCGCGGTCTATTTCTGGGGATCGCTTGCCTGGTTTTATATCTGGCTGATGAAAAAGAAGTAAGTCGTTGACAAAAGGGTCATGCTTGTGATCGATTATGAGTATGATTACGATTATGATTATGAGTACGATTACGAAATGTAATTTAACAAGCGAGGATACCTATGTTACAGGTTGACCTTCCCGCGGCATTTGCAATCGGTCAAGTTTGTGCAATCATGGCTAAGGATGCATTAAAAAAAGAAAAAGATCTGTTTGCCAATAAATTTCTCGGCCCGGTTAATCTCTTTCTCTCCTGCGGATTCGCACCAGGCGGCTTGTTTCTCCTTATCGGCTGGCCCGCCTGGGAGTGCATGTATGTTACCAAGTGGTTCGAACAGCCTTATGACCGGCCATTGTGCGCGGCTGCCTATATCGCCTTTTTTGTCATCATGGTCCTGTTGGGTAATCTCGGATTCATTCTCGGCCACCACTGGTATCGGGGTAATAAAGACAAATGGGTTATTGCAGGTAGTATCATAGGCGTGGCCCTTGCGTTGCTGCCATTTCTTGTCAAGTGGGGTATCTGGTGGGATATCGGCACCTATCAGGAAGTCGCTCTGAATAACGGAGGCTATTCCTTCTGGAAACCGCCCTTCTTCTATGGGTGGCTTGGGATTATGAGCTATATGGTTGTTGCATTCGCAGGTATTCTTCTCTGGTTAAGAAAACAGAGTACGTTATAATACGATTATTTATTTCAATCTTCAGTCACGTTGCCGTCTCCCGCCAGACATTCTGAAAAGTCAATCCCGGGGTATAGCTTGGAGAATTTACGCTCCAGTGCGGATAGTATTATCTTATAGGATGGTGACTCTTTATACACGGCAATGCCCAGGATAAATATTTTAGGATAATAGGCATAATGATCTTTAAAAAACGGGTTGTCAAGTACTTCTGACTGGATATAGGTGTAGTCTTTATGAGGCATCCAGATGATATCCGGTTTCTTCGAAAAGAATTTCTCAACAGAGAAACCGGCATGGGCCATGTCCCGATCGTTTAATCCTACTAAATCAATGATTTTAAGATCAGGAAGAGAGGCGCCGATAAACCCATATTCCGATGCAGCAAATGTTATATCTCGTGGTAATGCACTTAAAAAGTCTGTCATTTCCTTAAATATTTTCCTTCCGCCAAGGTATGGCAGCTTTTCGCCATAGGGGGTGAAATATTGAGTCTGTGCGTTGAATTGTGCAGTCTCTCTCATGGTAAACCTGGACCATAACGAAGCTGCTCTTCGCTTGACTGTTGATGATCCCACCAGAAAAATTATCATTGAGATGCACAGAAAACGAAGCGGGGCAGAATGCAGTGGTTTGAATTCCTTCTGGTTTTCTTCGTTGAAATAGGAGTTGCAGGCTATTATGGCAGCTATGACCAGGAAAGGGAGTGAAGGAAAATAAAATCTGGCAGTAAAACCCATGATCTGAGTGACTGTAAACAGATACAGAATCAGTAAAACTACAGGGGACAACAAAGCCAGCAGGGTAGGGGCGGATTTTTTATTTGAAAAACAAAGGATTACCAGAAGAAACGGCATCGATTGCTCAAGAAATTTCAGAAAGAACCGCGCGGTGTTAAATACGGTAACACCCAGATATCCACGGTAGAATCCATGTGTTTTTGCAAAAAACGGCAAAGGAATGAAGTCGCCAAATATCATTTTCTTTATAAATGAGTCAAGAAGCAGAACCACAATAAAAATACCTGCATATAGCAGGGCCTGCTTTGTTTTTGTTTTATCATTTGCAACAAAAAAGAGAGGGGGAAACAACAGTGAGTATATGCCATTCTCCGGCCTGATAAGAAACGCAAAATAGGCAATAACAATACAAAGGATAAAAAATCTTATTCTGGGTTGTCGTGAGTATACGAGTATGCTACATATGAGTATGGTATTGCAGAGCAATGCTGTCATTGTTTCCATGCCGGATAATGAATGGTAGCGAAACGTATCACTTATAACCATGGTTGGAAAAATGAGAAGCGGAACCCATGTTTGCTTCAGAAAGCGGTTAGTAATAAGGATGAATCCTGCCCCTGTCAGCAGAACACTTGAGAGAAGCCCGGAAACCACAGGAACAGTACCTAAAATAATAAGGTCGGGAACTTTAAATAATCCACGTAAAAAAGTAACAATAAACAGATAGAGTGCACTGGTACACCCATACACCGGTCCTTCATCAATGTTCCATGAAAACCCATAGCTTGCAAGCCAGTGCTTAGCATAACGAAGAAACATGAATGCATCATCAAATACCATCCTGCCGGAAAATCGTATTTGCGAAACGATGAAAAGGATAAGGCAGAGTATTGTATAACTTACTATTAATGAGCGGTAAAAAGATATGGTTTTTTTTGATGGTTTCATTTAAGAGTGTAGTTTAGAGTTAATTATTTTCCGATTTTTCTATTTTCTTTTGTCTTCATTATAGAAGTGCCGTTCCTATAATTGCCACCGTTAGGTCAATATACTTACAAAAATGAAAAGTGGCACCATCTTAAAAATTTAAAGCAGTATTTGAAGGCTATCATTTCTTAAAGCTCTGCGGTGCGAGTTTGAAAGTGTTCGCTGCAGCGCCTTGTTAGGAGTCCTTCTCATCCAACACGCTGTAACCATCCTCCTTGATGAAAGGAGAACTTGTTACGTTTCCATAGTTTATCGTCCCTGACGAATTGCGAGTTGTCTCTTAGAAAGTCACACACGGCCTCATACGGGCCCGGGCCGAAAGAACGAGAAACGGGATGGCCGTTGATGTTAGTATCCTCAGCAACTATATAGGACCGTATACCTACCAGGTCTTTGTACATGTTTAGTTCCGCTAGTACATGCTGCTTACTGTGATCAGAGTCCAAAATGACTAGCCCCCCATCCTCAGGCAAACTCTGTTTGATCCGATTTACCAATTCGGGATCGGTCGAGCTCCCCTCGAACAGGCGGATTCGGGGATGCGAAAGGCTTTTAGCCTGCTTCGTCAAGATAATGTCAATGCCGACGACAACAGCGCTCGGTGGTGCTCCAATTAGGTCAAGCAGTGAGGCATAGTTAAAGAATAGAACCACCGCCTGTCACTCCTGTTTGCAGGACAAAGCCTGGATTCAAGCGGTAGATCAGCTCTTGGTATAGCTGCAGATCAAACGGGCACTGCTTTATTTCATAACCTAAAAAAGTATTTCGAGGCCATGTGCCCCGTGAGTGATACCACAAGTAGTGGAACCATGATACAATCATAGGCTCGATTGCACGCCTTAGTAACCGTTTCACTATTCTCAACATCGTCTGTCTCCTCTGCGTAGATTACCAAAAATTAGCATCACCAATTAGCAGATCTAACCTATTGCTTTTGCAAGTTCACTTTTAGTTGTTCCAAGCGCTAAAAGTGACTTTATTAAAAGGTCAATCGATACGGCTGGATCACCTTTCTCCATTTTGGCAACTCGTGATTGGCTTGATTTTATCTTTGAAGCGAGCTGTTGTTGAGTAAGGTGCTTTCTCACCCTTTTTTTATGGAGATATTGGCTGAGAGATACTTTTAATTCCACATATGCTTCTTCTTCAGTAGAAAGTGAAAAAAAATCGGCAGCAGAGCTGACTTTCCAGCCATGTTTCTCTAATTTTTCTTTTTTAGATTTTTTTATAATAACTCACTTACCTGGCATAGGTCTCGACTGAGGGAGAGATATTTTCACTTCCTTTTGGAGTAAGCGCAGTAAATATCCCGTTTCAAGTCGTGCCTCCTTCGAAAAGGGTGGCGTTTGTACCTCTCCATGTAACCAGACTATAGGTTTGTCATTTGGACTCATATATTAAATATATGTCAAAATTGACATAATTTCAACTAAAAAATATTATATTTATGAGTACACTTCTACAAGATAAATTTAATTTTAATAGAATATATCCAATTAATGACCAATTCTTATTAATGGAATAGGGGAGTGACTATTTATTTGTAATTTCCGTAAAAAGGCAAAACTGACCTCCGAAGATCGATTAATTTATTGCGATAGAAAAAAAATAAAAAAAATATTGCACTTTTGTTTTTTTTGTGGTATATTATATCGTGACGACATCGTACGAGATCGTAGAATTAACTAAAATCATTGTTACACCATCGGAACAGACTTAGGAGGTCACCATGGAATTTTTAGAATTAATCAAATCTGCCAAAGATATGGCTTGGAAACAGGGCCTGGAATTAAATGTAAACTTAAAACCAATAAGGAAACAATATAGTGACAAAAACAATTTAAACTACAGTAATAAAGGAGATGTCGCTGTTGATGCACAGCCATTAATCACTGAAATCTTTAAAGATTTTATTCCAAAAGAAGAACAGAAATCTGAAGATATAGTTTATATCTTTTTTGAAAAGATCAGAACAGAATCCAAATTATTCACTCAATATCAGGAATTAAAAGAAAAATATGGAACTAAAATTATAAATCCCGGTTTAGCGAGAAGTGTTGCAGAATTCCTGGGCTTGAAAAACCGGGGTGCTAAAGTTCTCGTTGAAAATAAAGAGTGTTTAATAAAATCCTATACAAAAATCTACTAATGTAGGAGTATAAAAAAACAAACTTTCGCAACGTACACGTCGTTTCCACCGAGGCATATGCGGTAAGAATGCTGTGAGTATTCATCCGGTGAGCAAGGAAGGCGGAGACGGCGAGTACCTATTGAAAGTAGCATTTTACTAAAATTGGCGGTATAATTGAAATAAGAGGTCATCTATGCTTTAAATCAGCTTGAAATAAGGTTATTCGCCCGTTGTCATCCATTTTTGATTATATTTTAAAGTAGAGAGAGATAGTCACAATTTCGTTTTATATACTGAGGGAGAGAGAAATGAAGTGTGCTCGAATTGCATCTGTAATCGCTATTACCCTGTCAATTTTCATTGCAAAAAGTCTGTTCGCCTACGATAAACTGGAACCAACCCATATCCCGCCGGCCGGTCTCGATTCAACAAAAATGCCTCAGCTCATCTGTCTCGGTTTTGATGATAACCGCTATGCAGACGGGGTTAACTGGGTTAAGGATGTTCTGCTCAAGGGCAGGGTCAATCCGTCGGGTGCAGGTAATAAAGCGACTTTTGACGGTACCCCGTATGTCGCTACTTTTTATGTCATATCCAATGCTGAAATAAAGGATGCCTGGCGTGGAGTGTATGATTATGGTTGTGAAATAGGCAATCATACATTGACCCATGAGCACAATATGTCCGACCTTAACTATGATCAGGGGTATCAGGAAGTTGGTGCCTGCAGCAAATATATTGTAAACAGTGTTGGCGTGCCGCCTTCCCGGATTTACGGATTCAGAACACCCTACCTTGCCTGTACTATAACCAATAACACTACGTTTAAAATTCTTAAAGACCTTGGATTTCTCTACGATTGCACATTGGATAACGGGACCCAGGGGACCGCATTGCAATGGGCTACACCCTATTTCCCCGGAACCATGGAAGGGGGATGGATCTGGTATACTGCACTGGCAATACAGGGATTGTGGCAGACACCCACAGTGATTTTCCTTGCACCGGGTGCAACGACACCACAGGATAAAGGATTTGACAGCGGTATTTGGCCAAAAAGCAGTGATCTTCTCGGCTATCTGAAAGCTACCCTTGATTGGCACTACAATGGTACCCGTTCACCCATGGATATCGGTCTTCATAGTGACTATTATTCTGCGGAAAATGACGGTAACCTCAATTTCTCCACCAGTTACACGCAGCGTCAACAGGCCCTGGTCAAATTCCTTGATTACTGTGAATCCAAGCCTGATGTCAGAATTGTCAAAATGGTTGATTTTGTGAGATGGATGAAGAATCCTGTGGCGTTGGATGATTTGTCGAAGAATCATCTCTATACAATCGATAAGACGATAAAGAGTAAGAACCTGTTGGGATGTGTCAATGTCACTGCTACCGGTATTACCGCTGATTTGCAGAATGGCAAACTCACCGCGACCGGTATTATCAATGCAACCGGCAAACTCGTTGCCGAGCGCCTTGCTGATGTGGTACTGGATCCTAACAATAATCTCAAAGATGTAAACGGGTTTGAGATAACCTATACCTCCAATGTGCCGTTGCGTATGACCCTGATCCAGTCCGACCTGGAGGATAAAAATGCCTCGCATTTTATCGGTTTACCGTCACAGCCGACCGGCGGGACCTCTTCAGCACCGGTGAGCTCAGTCTATTTCAACAAACCGCGCTATATGTCCGATGCGATCGATGCAATCCCCATGGCCCTTGAAAAGGTCACTTCATTTGCGTTTTCACCCATGGTACTCGACGCGTCAGTGTCAGTTTCATTTGAGATTACCACTATTACCTTTTTTGGTACTGATAAATTCGGCACAGTTGGGAAAAAGACAGAACATGGCCCTGAAAAAAAGCAGGTGCCTGTAGCAGTTATACGTGCAGATAACGATGTCCTTGTCCTTGATATACAGAAGCAGGGGAGTTATTCATTTGATTTGTATAGTGTAAATGGCCGGTGTCTGAATAGGTCAGGGCATATGGTTGTTACGGAAGGGACACATGCAATAAGGATGAAAAACACGCTCACTGCCGGCATCTATTATTTAAAATGGAGTAATGTAAAGGAAAGTTCCATTAACCGGATACATATAAAATAGTATCTGTTTCAGATTGAATTATCCTGCCGTCAAGCACCTGCAGCTGTAACTATCGTGTGATTATCGGTAATAACCTGGTGTCCTTTATATTAAATTCATCTTCCAGAATAGAATTTGCTGAATCAACCACCTCAGCCGCTTTTTTAAGGGACTTGGCGGTTATAAAGATAGTCGCTGAAAAATCATACATATGATCCGGATTTTTTGCAACATGCATATCGACAACTTCAACAATACGTGTTTCCTTCTCCATTAATCGCTGTTTTATAAATTCCGTATTCAGCTGCTCACTGTTTTGGGAAAACGATTCTTCCATACCGGTTGCTTGAAATTCCAGTTGATTTTGCAAAAATTCATTTACGAAGGTTTGATAATTAACGGTAGTGGAATGTTGATCGAGCTCCCGGCCGGGCATATATGTATCCGTAATCTCATCATCGGTGGTATTGTCAAGCGCCTGTATCGTAACCCTTTTGTTATGGCGGCGGGGGAGTGGTTTAATTTTCAAACGCTTTCTTGAGGCGCTTCTCAGAGACATATGGTCCCATACGATTAAAGCAATCCACGTGATGATAAAAGAACCGAGTCCAACAAATAGCATGAAAAATGCAAGCAGTGTCCCGGTAGTGCCTTTAGTAAAGCCAAAGAAATATGACGCGCAAACACCGATGGAAACAATTGTGGAGATGGTCAGGCTTAAGGTGATTTCCCAGAAGATAAGCCTGTTGTTAACAGATCGCAGCAAATGCTTTTTGTGAGAGTTAGTGGTGTGCATATACAACATCCTTTTGTATAGAGATGAAAAGTGTGTTCAATGGGAGACTTTCTTGAAAATGTCAATAAGCTCCTCAGTTGAAGCTATTCTATCCTGTATCAGTTTATCAGCAATGTCATGTTGGATATACCCTTTGAGTAAAAGGTTCCTTGTGCTGTTTAACGCTGATTTAACCGATGCAAACTGGTTAAGAATATTTTTACTGTAAACCCTGGATTGAATTAGTTTGGACAATCCACGGACCTGTCCCTCTATTCGTTTTAAACGAATAATGGCCTCGTCTCTAACTATGGAGTCAGGATTGTTTTTGCCAATCCCATTCTTCATTAAACACTCCTTGTTAATATAGGGTACCCCCCTACCCCATAAAACTACAATGAAAAAATAATAAAGTCAACTGTTTTTATAATAATAAGTTCTTTAAGCAAAATGGAGAGGGGCAGGATATTGCCGGGAAAATTCAGAAGCTTATTTTATCAGATAATCTCAACACAGGATTATTTTATTGAAACTTAAATTTCTTAAACCCGATTATCGCCATGCGCAGCAGAAGAAGGCCGTGACGGAATCTGCTTATTTTCGTGCGGCCATATCGTCTCTCACGATAACGAACCGGCAACTCAACAATTTTCAGACTGCGCTTGGCAGCACCAAAGAGCAGGTCGAAATCCCCAAAAGGATCGATTTCCCCGAAATATTTTCTTTCCGCCTTGATCAACTCATAGTCTTTTTTTAACAGGACCTTGGTACCGCACAAGGTATCCTTTATCCGTTGTTCAAGAAGCCAGGTGAAGATCAGGCTGAAAACCTTATTGCCGAGCATGTTTAGAAACCGCATGGCACCTTTTTCCATGGGGTAGACGAGTCGGGTGCCGTTAATGAATTCTCCCTTGCCCTCGGCCAGGGCGCAATAGAATTTCGGAAGGTCTTCAGGTGGGACAGTCAGGTCGCAGTCAAGTATCATCAGTATATCTCCCTGTGCAGCCTCGAAACCCTTTCTGACCGCATCGCCTTTTCCTTTACCGGTTCCCTGGTGAATGAGCTTTATCTTTTTGTCGGGGAATTGTTGTATAACCTGCTTAATTTTATCGACAGACCCGTCATTGGAGTTGCCGTCAACAAATATCAGTTCGGTGGATGTTCCCATTGGCGCAATCCCCGTTACTGCATTTTCGATGTTACCCGCTTCATTTTTACAGGGGATAATGACAGAACAGGAATACTCTTTGGGAGGGCTTTCCTGTGCCGTCTCACGGGCAATAAAAAAGTTGATCAGGCAGAGATCCCTGATAACAGGCAGTCTGGCGATATATCTATTAATGATAGTAGAAAGGATCGGTATATGAAAGGGGAAGAGAAAACGGGTACCGCTGTTGATGACTTCGTAATTATTGAGATACAGGATGTTTTTGATATCAGCAGGGGAGAGCCAGTTCTGATACGGCTGCTTCATTTTGTAGCCCAGTTTTTCCAGCAGCAGAATTGCGGGTTCCCAAAGGAAATTGTAATAGGTTATAATGATTCTGGAGGTTGGTTTCGTCACTTTTCTCAGGTTCCTGAAGGCTGTCCATACATCGGACAGGTGCCCCAGAAGGTCCTGCATAATGATAAAATCGAACTTCTCTTCAAGATGCAGGTCCTCAATGTCGTCAACCTGAAACGTATAGGTATTCTTATAGTTGTTTTTTGAAATACTGATCATCTCTTCACTGGAATCAATGCCGACACCGCGGGCGGGCTTTAGCTTGTCAAGTAGACTCCCGGTGCTGCAGCCGATTTCGAGTACCGATCCGTTGCGGTCAACATGAAACCGGATAAGCCGCTCGAGTTCCTTATGGTAATACCAGTTGCGCTTGCGCCAATAGTCCCGGTACTGTGCTGCTTTGTTGAAATATGCCGTTATATCTTTTTTATTCATACGTGGTGTATTATTAGTTAGTGTCTGTCCGGAAAGTATCTATTTGCAGTCATTCCGGTATTCTTTTCGGCCGGAATCCAGTTGTTTTTGCTGTTTTAGAGCATGGATTCACCCCTGCGGAGCACTTCGCCCGCCAAAAGCATGCGGGAATGACGTTTTTTGTCAGACACTATTTAATAGAATCTTTCTGCATCGATGACAACTGTGCAGCAGCATCATCAAATAGTTGTATTATTTTCCTCTTCGCATCCTTAGTGGTATTGGGATGGTTATAGGCTTTTTCACACACGCCGTTTAACTTAATTTTATCCCCCAACTCTGCATACAGATAACAGAGATTTTGTACTATTCTCAAATCAGTCGGATTTATACTAAGCGCTCTCTCCAGGTACTCTGCTGCTTTCTCGGGTTTATTCTGCTTAAGGACCGTGCTCAGTAGCAGATAGGGTTCAATTTCTTTCGGCCTGATTTTCATGGCTTTTTCAAAATAATGTATTGCCTTTTCACAGTCCTTTTTTTCTTTACCGTACAGAAATCCCAGATGGGTATAGTTGGCAAAGGTGTCATGATTTGTCTCTGTAAAACGCTCCAGGTAATATATGGTACTGTCAATTTTTCCCAAAGCCTGGTAGTTCATGCCAAGGTCTTTCAGTACTTCTTCATGAGTTGGGTGTATGTCCAGTGCTTTACGCAGGTGAGTAATAGCGATCCTACGGTATTTCTCCTTCTTCTCAGGATCCGTACATTCTCTGCTTTGAGAAAGCATCAATTGGCCATAGGCTGAATTACTGAATGCGCTGTTTTTCGATGTTTTCACATCCGCTGAAAACAGGGTGTAGTCGTTTTCCCAGGCCATGTTACGGTGTATCGTTTTTATACTGAAAAGGGTGATGATAAGTATCACCGGTACCGGGGACAGTTTCATATACTGCGTTAGTGAGATTTTCCCGGAACGCTCTAACCGGTGGGGGAGGTTATCTACCAGAAACCATGCAACGAGCAGGGAAAATGCGAATGATGGCACATAGAGGAAACGCTCACTCATGAATACACCGACAGGGAAGAGAATATTTGACACCAGTGATAACGGTATCAGGAAAACAAGGAGTGTGTAAGTTACTACACTTCTTTTCATGAAACCGGTAAGGATATGATAAAAAAGCATGGCATAAATACAAAACGAAAATATGGCCCGCAAATCAAACAACTTGACAAGTGGTATGTGGTAGGGGTAGTAGTCAACGGTCAGGGGGTGCGGGAAGAAGAGCAGTTTTATATACAGCCCGAAGGTGTAAAGTATGGTTCCATATTTTTCTGAGATAGATGCTTCAATAAATGAATTGTTAATAAGGTCATTGGCGGTGTAAGTGTCGGGTATATTCAAAACAGAGTACCGTATACCGATAAATATCCCTGCAGCAATAAGAAGAGGAATGGCAGCAAACAGGTTTCGTTTCATGTTTTTATCGATGAAAAACCAGGTAGTAAGCGGAATCATTATAACAAAGGTGACTGAGCCCTCTTTTGACAGGAGTGCAAGGAAAAACAGGAATCCGGAGAGAATAAAAAGATACCAACGGGCACTCTTTACCAATCGGATTGTAACCAAAAGCGTTATCAGGGAAAACATGAATGCCATGATATCGTCGCGCCCCTTTATATTGGCTACGATTTCCGTATGAACCGGATGGGCCGCAAAAAGAAGGGCTGTCAGAAAGGGGAGGCTCAGATACCATTTTGGTTTTGGAGTAGTACCGGTCATTGAACCTGACAACTGTACACAAAGTAAAAAGATCAGAATTACCGTTGCGGCATAGAGCAGTATATTAACAAAATG
>CBDVBE010000059.1:0-21686 GCA_965372145.1 uncultured bacterium
TTTTATTTTATTTCCTGGGTGATTTGTTTCTGTGTTTCTGATAGAAATTCAGCGGTAAATAGGGTATATTTGTAGTATGAAGAAAACGGTGTATTTAGACTCAACAATCCCGAGTTATTATTGGGATAACAGGTCATCTATTCAAGGATTTATTGAGATAACTCGCAAATGGTGGGATTATGAAAGAACTAGTTATGAGCTGTACATTTCCGATTATACACTTGTTGAGATATCTCGCGGAGAGTATCCCAATAAAGAGAAAATAATTGATTTTGTTTCTGACATATCATTAATTGAATCTCAAAAGGAATTAGAAGAGATAGCGCAGGTGTATATCAACGAATTTGTTATGCCCGGAGATGCAGCGGGAGATGCATTTCATCTTGCCTGTGCATCTTTTTATAAGATTGATTATTTATTAACCTGGAACTGTAATAACCTGGCAAATGCAAATAAAAAACAACACATTATTGTTGTAAATACAAAACTGGGTCTCTATACACCACAAATTATAACACCCTTAGAGTTGTTTTCAGAAAGGAAATAATAGTATGTATGCACCATACGAAGATCCGATTGTCAAAGAAAAACATAAGACACAGGAATTACTATTAAAAAAAGCAAAGGGCAGCATTTCAAGTTATAGTAAAATTGTTCATGAGGAAGCGGAAATTATCAGAAAACAGTATAAACTAAAGTTTAAAAAGGTCGAGCCCATTCATTAATTTAATAGAATTACAAAAGAAAAGTAGCTCTTCATTAGTAAGAAGGAAACCGCGTATGTTAAAAAAACGCAAGGTTGCATAAAAGCTTTCTTAAAAGGGTAATGTATTTATAAAACCACCCCCGCCTCGTGGTCTCCATAAGATAAACGCATCTTAATAACGGCAACGAACGTTTCGTATGGGATACCTTCCAGCTCTGCTGTAAAAAAAATCAACGTTCAAGACCAAAAAACTTTCCCGCTATTGAATTAATTCTTCCCAGTGTATATAATCTTAAGGTGTGAGAAAACGTATTTATAAATAGAATCCTCTTCTATTATCACCATAGGATAGTTCATGCCCATACTCCGCAAACAGCTTTTAAAGATCCAGCGTGCCGCCTATCGGAAAAACCTGCGGCGAATAGAGGAGACCCTTACTCCTGATCCCTCTGTTGAGCGCTATTCCCGCGAGTACCACAAGTATCTCCGGCAATATAAAGCAATCTCTTCCAAGGCAGATATGATAAAAAGAGTAGTATACAGCGATGTTGTCTATCATGGTGATTATCACACGCTTAATCAATCTCAGCGTGCAGTGCTTCGTATTTTACGTAATATAGTTGGAAAACGTGATATTTTTCTCTGTTTGGAAATGTTTCATGGAGAGGATCAGCGCTTTATTGACCAGTATATGAAAAAAGAATTAACACGTAAAGAGCTGATAGAGAAAATCAGTTACAGGAAAAAGTGGGGATATAAGTGGGAAAACTGGAAACCGGTTATTGATCTCTGTAAAAAAAACAATATTCCAATTATTGGCATAAACTCTGATCATGATACTAAGCGTAATTCGTTGAAACTGCGTGATATCTATTCCTCAAAAATTATTGGAAAGCTGCTTATTCGCAATCCAGGTGCACTTATCTATGTTGTTGACGGTGATTATCACATCGCACCAAACCATCTTCCCCATCAGGTCGAGAAGCGCCTTAAGGAATTTGATATTACGGTAAAACGGACTATTATTTATCAGAATGCAGCAAACCTTTACTGGCAGCTTGCTGATCGACGTTTGGAAGAGGCGAATGTTCTGCTTATTGATCAGGACAGCTTCTGTATTATGAACACCACGCCGGTAAATAAACTCCAGTCCTATATCAACTGGCTTGAATATAGTGTCGATGCCTACTACCCGATACAGGCTGACTGGGAAGAGATACCGGAGGAGACAGGTAATACATCAATCCCGGCAATAGTCAAAACCGTCTGTAGAATTCTTGAGCTGCCTTATCCGGAGGATGCAATTGAACGGTTGGAGATTTTTTATGGCGGGAACCTTGATTTCATGGGAATCCTGAGCCGTTCCCCGGTTTTAGCGCTGATGTTGCCGGCGGTACGGCAGAAGATTAAAAATGAGGAGGCATTCCTTCTTGAATATGAAAAGAATGGTGAGGATTCCTATCTGATTTACCTGCCGAATTCAAGCATTAATATGGCAGCTGAAGAGGCGACCCATTTTCTCAATGCGGTACTGCGGGGAAGACAGGCAGATAAAATGAGGCCGTTTGATGCATTTTACCGCACCGTTATGACAGAAGCAATAGGATTTTTCGGTTCAAAGCTTATCAATGAAAAAAGGAAAGTGCAGACACGCCACAGGATCAGAAAATATCTCGGTACATTCCGAAAGAAGGCTCCTACAAAGGAAGAACGGAAGAAGATTCACTTTTGCCGTTTGATATTACAGCATCGGTATATTGAAAACGTATCTCGTCATCCATCAGATTTTAAAGGCAAATTTAAAGAGATATACCGTGCCCGTACTCGGTTACATCGTGAATTTGCTACCCAGCTTGGCTATATGCTGGGCGATAAATTGTATTATGGTGTTAAAAAACGGAAAATTTCGTTTAAGGAGATAATCGATCTATTTAGTGAACCGTTTACTGAACCGTATATGGCTTTCAAAACCTATCTCAATTTCTCCTCACGGGTTGCCCGCAAGAAGATCAAGCAGCCTGAAAATGAATAAAACCTCGATTTTTAAAAAAAAATCAGAACCCTTCTCTTGTATGCGCTCGCCATTATAAGTTATTTTGATCATCTTGCAATGTGAATCAACATAATTATTGTTTTGCCGGGAACATATCATTTTGTCATTTCGACCGAAGGGAGAAATCTTTTTTTCTAAGAATCAAGAACTTACAGATTTCTTCCTTCGGTCGAAATGACCGTTTTACCTAGTTTCTGGGCAGACACTAATTAGTATCTGTTAAATATAGCTTGTTTTGAATGTCATTCCGGCATGCTTTTGGCCGGAATCCAGCTTTTTAAGTGTTTAAGGGCATGGATTCCCGCCAAAAACATGCGGGAATGACTGTCATCTGTCAATATTTAACAGAAACTAATTATATATATATATATAATTTCAGGAGGATTCATGAAGACCTATTTTACTTCAGAAAGTGTATCAATGGGACATCCCGATAAGGTCGCCGATCAGATTTCTGATGCCGTTCTTGATGCCATGATTGCACAGGACCCCCAATCACGTGTTGCCTGTGAGACTCTGGTCACGACAGGCCTGGTTGTTGTTGCCGGGGAGATAACCACGAAGGCTGTTGTTGATATACCAACCGTAGTCCGGAATACTATTAAGGAAATCGGCTATATTGACCCCTCAATAGGATTTGACTATGAGAATTGTGCGGTAATGGTAACACTCGATAAGCAGTCTCCGGATATTTCTCAGGGGGTGACCGCAGGAAAGGGGTTGCACAAGGCACAGGGTGCCGGTGATCAGGGTATGATGTTCGGGTACGCCTGTAACGAGACACCAATAAAGATGCCGATGGCTATTCATTTAGCGCACCGCCTGGTTGAAGAGCTTGCCCGTGTTCGTGAAAAAGGAATCCTTACCTGGCTCCGTCCTGATTCAAAATCGCAGGTTACTGTTGAGTATGACGGTTTAAAACCGGTACGTGTCGATACGGTTGTTATTTCTACCCAACACTCACCTGATGTAAAATATGCAACGATAAGAAAAGATATAATTGCGAAAGTTATTAAAAAGGTTATTCCTGCTAAATTCCTTGACAAAAAAACAATATACCATGTGAATCCTACAGGCAGGTTTGTCGTTGGTGGCCCTAAAGGTGACTGTGGTCTTACCGGTCGAAAAATTATTGTTGATACCTATGGCGGTTATGGCGCGCACGGTGGTGGCGCGTTCTCGGGGAAAGATCCCTCAAAGGTGGACAGAAGCGCAGCTTATGCAGCCCGTTGGGTCGCTAAAAATGTCGTAGCAGCAGAAATAGCCACCCATTGCGAACTGCAGGTAGCATACGCTATTGGCGTTGCCGATCCCCTTTCCATCCATGTTGATACGTATGGCACTGGTGTAATTTCTGACCATGAAATCACAAAGATTATTACCAAGGTGTTCGATCTGAGACCGGCTGCAATCATTAAACAACTTGATCTCAGACGTCCGATTTTCCGTGAGACTGCCCGTCATGGTCATTTTGGCAGAACGGGTAAGAATTTTACCTGGGAGAGACTCGATAAAGTTGAAGCATTACGAAAAGCTGCAAAGTTAAAATAAAAAAAATAAATAGTCGAAAACAGAGGCAAACAAAGGGACATGGAAACTTTCTATGTCCCATTTTTTATCACTAAATCGTAGTATGTCTAAATAAACAGCATATATTTTACGTACTTATTACTAAGGAGATACAATATCTATATATTTTAGTACATCGTAGTCAGAATATATACAATTTCCCAGAAAAAGTCGAGAAGAGCTAATGCGTTTTAGAGAAGTCTTACTGTTAATTGGAACAATTGTTTTTTCCGCAATCTCTTCCATAACGGTTACCGAGAATTCTGCCCGGAGGTTTTCCTTCGTTTTTGACATGGAGGGTTACTCCCTTGCTCAATATAAAAAGGGTGACAGTACCTATTCACGTGTCTCATTCAAAGAATCGAACTGCCGGTTGTATAGTGATGGGGAAGTCGCTTTACCCTCAAAATCGTTCTATGTAGGTGTGCCGCAAACAGGTACTATTCGGGTACGGTTTGTTTCCCAGTCTGTGAAACGTATCGTTCTTGATCATCCATTACCGGCTGACAGTGTTGGCTTTCACTCGTTTGAGAATGTTACTCCGCCTTTTATTAATCCCTGGATTTCAAAAGAGACCTATGTTCGTTTCAGGAGAATGAGAACGGGCTTCATTTATATTAGACCCTTTATATATGATCCGCATAACCGCAGGCTTACTGTTCTGCTGAAAGGGACATGTACTATTGAGTTTCCCAGAGCAGCCAAGCGGAGTATACGTTCCCGCCAGTTGGCTGGTGATTATTATGCCATGCTCAGAGAGTTGGTCCTAAATTATTCAGTTGCAAAGCAATGGCTCAGACCGCCAAAACATGCAGTAAAAAGACGACAGGTACAAGCGATACTTCCTGCAAATGAAACAATGGTGCGATTTTCTGTCGGTGATGGAAACGAGGGGGTGAATGAAGCGACCACAGAAGAAAATGGTATCGTAAAAATAGTACCAGGCGATATCACTTCATTTTTTAACAACAGGATGTACATCAATTCGATTAGTCTCTTCGGTTCACAACGGGAAGAACTTAATGACACTGTCCCTGCGGATACGACTATTCCGGATGGCGTGTATGAAATTCCGCTGCTGCGGGTTGATGAGAATGGCAACAACCTTTTTGACGGGAATGACTATATCCTTGCGTATGTTACCGGAATCTCCGACTGGTATTATGATACGGCACTTGATGATTTCGCGTATCAGTTCAACCGTTTGGAGAATCACCGCCATTACTGGCTGCGTGCTACCGGCGGGAGTAAGACCATTAAACCGTTTGTCTGTGCAGGTGCGCCGCTGAATACCGTTTCCTTGTTTGAAAACCGGATTCGCTATAAAAAATCAAAACAGCTCATGACTGATAATGAGGGTAAAGGCGGTATTGAGTGGATATGGATGAAATTGACTAAGACTTCCGGCAGTTTTTCCTATAAGGTACCCTTTCCATATATCAATCCGCTGTATACCGGTTATATCCGGACAAATCGGGGTAACTCTTCTTCTTCATACAGACTGCAGGTATTTTTCGGTGATTCTTTATTGACTGATACGTTAGACTGGAGGCCCGTCAGTAACTGGAATGATTCTATACTGACAATGGCACTGAAGAATCCGGGAGACAATACCTATTATGAGCTTCAAAGCCTTGATGTTAAATACCGGCAGGATCTGGATATGCAGGGGAAAAACAGCATGCGTGTTTTTTCACCCGGATCGCCGGATTCGGGTATTGTTCAGTACCAGGTAAGTAACCTGCCGCTTGAAAAGACCTACATCTTTCGTATCTCTTCTGATGAGCGGAATCTGCACCTTATTGATACCATTTCAGCGGGTGGAATTTATACGTGGGTTGATACTGCAGGTATCGGTATTCAATACATAATCAGCACTACCTCCGGATTATTGTCAGTATCAGATAGCGTGGAAGTCTATTATGCCGGCAAGGAAGTTTCAAATGAGATAGTTGATCTGCGTAATACGAATAATATGTCTGACTATATTATTATTACGCATAGTACCTTTAAAGATCAGGCGAATGATCTTGCAGATCATAAGGGCTCAATTAATAGTTTTACCCATCCACGAGTCGTGGATGTTGAGAATATCTACCGGGAATTTTCCGGCGGGAATCAGGACCAGTCGGCAATACGTAATTTTCTTTTTTACGCGGCGAATTTCTGGACACCGGTAGCCATCGGCGCTGATCCGGGACCGGATTATGTGGTGCTTTTTGGGAATGGCCATTATGACTATAAAAACTATTCTACGCAGGAGAAGCTCTATTTACCGACTGCCCAGATTAAGATGCAGTCTGCATATAAATGTGTTGAGGATTTTTTCAGTTGCATTGATAGTGGTCATGTTTTTGATAGTAATATTGCCCCGCACCTGTTCCTGGGCAGGATACCGTGTAATAATACGGTTGAAGCGCGGAATGTCGTTGATAAGATAGTTGACATGGAAGGCTCCGCTGCAGACTGGGGTGCCTGGCGAAACAGGGTGCTGCTTGTCTCTGATGATGACAGACAGGGCTTTGAAAAAGATTTTATCGAGCACTATATCGGCAACGAAGCTATTGACCGGGGGATCAGAGAGCAGCAGCCGGCAACTGAGATTAGAAAGGTTATTCTTTTTGAGTATGAATGGAATGAGCTGTTTCAAAAGCCGGAAGCAACCGCCGCACTGCTCAATGAATTTAATAATGGTAATGCTATTGTAAATTTTTTCGGGCATGGGAATCAGAGCGCTTGGACGGATGAAGGTGTCCTCAACAAAGATAAAGTCGTCATGTTCACCAATCATAAGCGGTATCCGGTTGTCAATTCCTTTTCCTGTGCGGTAGCCTATTTTGACAAACCGGATATGACCAGCTTTTCTGAATTAATGATAACCGCGGCAGATGCAGGCGCAATCGTTACAATTGCCAGTGCCCGGACCGCATTCGCAACCAAGAATACTGAAATGTCCAAAGAATTTTTCCGGATTTTTTATGAGAATAACACCTCGTGGACAGTGGGACAGGCCTACAGTTTTACAAAATTGACACAGAATCTGAAACATTATGTACTGCTTGGTGATCCTTCAATAAAATTTATACAGCTAACCGATTCTGTGGCAATGGATATTATTAAAGCGGATGGTTCTCCGCTCCCCTATGATACGTTAATAACTGTTGATACGATATGTCAGGGGATCGACACTATTATTACAGTGGACACGCTCATCAACGAGAGGTTGAGCGCGTTACAGCAGGTTACCGTACGGGGTAAGATTCTGCGTAACAATACAATCAACACGTTGTTCGGGACATCAGGTCAACCGGCTTATGTGCAGTTAGGGCTCTATAATCCTGTTCAGGATTCTGTGAAACGAAAGGACGGCGGCACCTTCTCCGATCCAACCTACTGTTTGCCGGGGACACCGGTATTTGTCGGTAAGCTTGAGGTAGCGCAAGGCCGGTTTGAGCAAAAAATATTGATACCGCGCAATGTTGCTTTTAAGAAGCCGAAAGTCACTTTGACCGCCTATGCATATACCGGGAAGGATTTTGCACTGGGCCATAAAGGAGATCTGATCTTCATTGGTTCCGCAAGCAACCTGGTAACGAATAGTGACGGACCGAGAATTACTGTCAGGCCGGTGTATGATACCGCTATCTGGAACTCACCGGTTGGCTTTACTGATAAGATAAGTTCTTTTCTGCCGCTCGAATGTGAAATTAGTGTCTGGGATGAAAATGGCATAGATGTATCCGGCCTTGGCCCTGATGAAGGGCTCACGTATGAAATTAATGACAAACGAAGCAATATTAATCACCAATTCATCTTCGATGAAGGAAAGTTTACAAAAGGACATGCAAATATTATTTTTGCCAAAAATACTGAAAGATCCCTGGAGACTGGTACTTATGAAATGACTATCAGAGCACAGGATTTACTCGGCAAAGTTTCAAAGGTGGTTATAACCCTTGAAATATTGAATGAGGAAGATTTCAAACTTGGCCATGTGTTTAATTATCCCAATCCGGTGAGAATGGGGGGTATGACCAGATTCTATTTCTATCATTCAAATACCTCTGAAACAAAACATGATAGAACGAAAGTAGCAATAAAAATATTTACGTTGTCCGGAAAATTGATAAAAGTATTCCCTCAGGCAATAAATGGCCAGCCGTGGGATTTAACGGATCAGAGAGGCAATAGATTAACACCGAACGTCTATCTGTATCGTGTGACTGCAAAGATGTTAAGAAGCGGTATGTCGGGAAATGAGAAAATCGTTAAAAGTCCGATTAGAAAGCTTGTAATCCATCCTCCACGATGAGCACCCATTTGAATTGTAGTGTACAGTTGCACTAAAGTACCACCGGCTTGGATTTAAAGATTTTTCATCCATTACACCATCATTCCAATCCTCTATTATTTCAATCCTTTAGTACCTTTTCTTTCTCCGTGGACTCTGTGTGCTCTGTGGTGAATTTTAACGGGCTTTTTGGGATTAATTTTCCTGTTCGGTCTGGTCGATCAGTTTCTTAAATGTATAGATCACATCCTGAATCCCCGATTTTGTAATGGAAGATATAAAAAACCAGTCGGAAAGTTTTTTGCGGGAGACTTCCGGAATAAGATCGATTTTGGTGAGAATGAAACATTTCGGTTTTTCCGCAAGGGTTGGACTGTACTGTTTAAGTTCATGGATAAGTATTTCTGCTTCCGCCTGGGGATCTTCAACCGTTGCTTCAACCATAATGGCAAGGACCCGGGTCCTTTCAATATGTTTGAGGAAGCGGATACCGAGACCTTTCCCGGTGTAGGAACCTTCAATGAGTCCGGGAATATCAGCCACAACAAAGCTTTCGAAGTCATGAGGAATTTTTACAATACCCAGGTGGGGTTTTGTAGTAGTAAATGGATAGTCGGCAATTCTGGGGTGTGCTTGCGAGATTAAGGAGAGAAATGTTGATTTGCCGGCATTTGGCCTGCCCACCAGTCCGACATCGGCAAGTACTTTCAGAACAAAACGCAGTTTTTTTTCCTCACCGGGTTTTCCATGTTCAGCATGGTCGGGATTCGGATTCTTCCTGTTTGCCAGTGAGCCGTTACCCCGGCCGCCGCGGCCTCCCCTTGCAAGTATAACCTTCTGGCCGGCTTGTACGCAATCGTGGAGTATTTCACCTGTCGTGCTGTCAGAGATAATGGTTCCCAGTGGTATGGGAATGATAATATCATTACCTTTCTTCCCATACTTGTCGGAGCCTTTTCCATGCCGGCCGCGATCAGCAGTATATGACCGGTGATAGGAGACATCAAGCAGTGTCTGTACATGAACTGATCCCAGCGCATACACGTACCCTCCCCGGCCGCCATCACCGCCGTTTGGCCTGCCGCGCGGTATATATTTCTCCCGCAGGTGGGCAAAACAACCATTACCGCCGTCGCCCGCTTTGACATGAATTACTGTTTCGTCAATAAACATAATGACTAAGATATGTTGAGTTACAGTTATGAGTCTTTCTTCGATGATTCTGATTTTTTATCCGGTGATTTCTTCTGCGATGGCTTGGCCGAATCAGATTTTTTATCGTCTGTACTTTTAGTTGATGATGAGGGGGCTGTGCCTTTATCAGCCTCCGCAGCTTTTTTATATGAATCCGAGCGGTAATCAGTTTCGTAAAATCCTGATCCTTTAAAAAGAAATCCCGCTCCCGGTGAGATGACACGGTAGACAGTCCCGCGACAACCCTTTTGCGGGCAGGTGGTTAACGGTTCTTCAGTAATACTCTGAAACTCTTCAAATTGATGGCCGCACTTTTTACATTTGTATTCGTAGGTAGGCATAACTACTTACACTCCTTATCAGTATATTTATACGCACTCTCGCACTATATCATAGCCAAAAACGGTTAATAAAATAGTTTCTGGAATTAACAGTGAGTTAAGCGGATGTTAATGGAAATTACCATTCCGATTCTACACATAGTGCATAACTACCAATGGAAATCAATTTCCTGTTGTTCGTTTATACTCAATGTTATACACTGCGAGTATAACAAACAATGGAAATCAATTTCCTATTGTTTGTTTATACCCTGAAGGGCACCTTGTCCAGGTGCTGTCAATTACAGTTTCAGGGATAAGATCAGTTAAGCTGAAAGATTTGAAAAAGCTTTTCAGCTTTTACTGAGATTTATACCCTAAAGGGCACTTTGTCCAGGAGCTTCCATTTTCAGTTATGGGGATAAAAAATATGTCTCCTTACCATTGTTTATCAATATTTGGATTTATACATTACTTTGCACGACGTATATTTTTCACATGTTAGAGATGCATAATTATGCATCTCTCTACAAATAATTATGGGTCTCTATAATAATTGTATCAAAAGGAAGACTATTTGAAAAAAGAGATTTTTCAGCATCGTTTCGTTATTGCGCTGCTTTGTGCTTCTATCATAACAGTAGTATATATATTGTTTTCCGCATGGGACAGCAATGGTTTCTCCTTTGATGATTCAAATTTTGCCCTGGGAGTGAAATCCTATTCGCTGGTCAACACCCGTCCGCATCTCCCGGGATATTTTGTGCATGTGAAACTTCTATCCCTTCTGACAATTATTACCGGCAAAGCGTTTACCGCAATGACCCTGCTATCAGCTATTTACTCAGGCCTTGCCATTGGAATGCTGTTTTTACTCCTAAAAAAATGGATTGGTACACACGATGCATTGTATGTTGCCCTTTTTACCGCAACGAATCCGGTTGTCTGGTTCTTTGGCTGCAGTACGGAGATCTACTCGTTCGACCTTTTTTTCAGTATTACTCTAGTATATCTGGGATTTTCATCTCGATGGATATATTTATTGCCGGCTTTTATGGCCTTCGGTGCCGGTGTCAGACAGAGTTCCATCATTCTGCTTTTTCCGTTATATGGGTATCTCTGGTTTGAGTACCACAGGAATAGCGGTATTGATTGGAAGAAATGTGTGTATGCTCATGGTATTGGAGTGCTTGTCTTTTTTGCATGGCTGGTGCCCATGATTCGTTCCGCTGGAGGATTGTCACAGTATTTAGCATTATATAAAACACATGATCCAATGGATCCGCTTACCTTACCTCAAAATCTGTATCGTTTTATTTCCTTCAATGTTACGACAGGGATTTCATTCCTGATAGCAGTTGCCTGCATTCTTATTTTCCCAAAGAAAGAGAAAAAAGAGAGTACCGGGAAGGATTACTTTCACAAAGATCGGATATCGGTTTTTGTTAAAGTCCTTTTGGTCTGGATTGTGCCACCGCTGCTTGTGTTCCTCTTTTACGCCTATTCCAAAGGGTACATACTGCTGATTTTCGGAGGTGTCATGTGCCTGTTGTTTCTGGCAATGCATAGCCATACCTGCCGCAGGAAACTGCTCCTTGCTCTAACGATCATGCAGGCACTCTATTTTATCCTTACTCCTTATTCATCCCCGGATATAGATAGTTACGTAGCACCCAAATATAGAAAACAGAGATTTCTTTTTATCTGGCTGGATAGAATACAATCTATTTACCTTATGGCCCGGTCACACTATCGATACCTCGAAAAAGTAGATGCACTCATTAGTGCTGTCTCAGATACTATTGAGAGTAAAACCAATGAACAGTTTTATAGGAAAAAGTATGTGTTAATTGACCGGACCTGTCCGATAGTTGCGAGATCATTGCAAGTGAAACATCCTCATATTCATTTCGCAGCACAGGATCTTTATAGTGATGAGGATTTTTTCAGTTATAAGGGGCTTAAGTTTTATAATGAAACAGGCGTGCGGAGATTATTACAATCATCACTTATATTCGGTCGAACTGATTTTATTGAGCGGTATAATTTAGATCCGATTATAACCAAGAAAGTGTATGGTGAGTACTCGCTTTATTCATATAAGGATGATGCTTTTGCCCAGGGTGACATTCCGCATGCAGTTTTGTTTCAGCGCAATTAGAGTAAAACGTAATAACTCAATAACTTGTGGGAATTCGAAAGTAATTGCCATTAAAGCATGAGCGTATCTCGTTGTTAGTTTCTCGTATCTCGTTGTTCGTTTCTCGTTTCTCGTCGTTCGTTTTACGTTTTACGCTTTTACGCATCCACGCATCAACGCTTTGCAAACAGATCATAATCATCAGCATCAATAATCTTTACTTTTGAAAAACTGCCTACCGTGACGTTGCCGTCAACAAGAAATACCTGGCCGTCAATTTCCGGGGCATCCCCCTGTGTTCTTCCCTGGAACGTATAATCAGGTATATCACTTACACGGTCAATAAAAATCTCCATGGTGGTACCGATATGTGATTCACAGATTTCTCTGCTGATCTCCTTTTGGACGTCCATAAGCATTTCGCATCGTCTTTGAACGGTATTATTCCGCGGGCGCGGTCGCATGGCATATGCTTTTGTTCCTTTTTCCGGTGAGAAGGGAAAAACCCCTGCTTTTTCAAATCGGGCCCATTCGACAAAGGAAAGCAGTTGCTCAAAGTGGCCATGCGTTTCCCCCGGAAAGCCAAGGATGAAAGCTGTCCTGATGGTTGCATCACGGACGCGGGTACGAATACGTTCTATGGTCCGGTGAAGATCTTTTGACAGGGGAGGAGTTCGGTTCATTTTTCTCAGAATCGGATCTGCAATGTGCTGAATCGGTATATCAAAATAGGAGCAGAGGCGTTTTTCAGAAGCCACCAGGTTACATAGATCATCGCTGATATAACGGGGATGGAGATACATCATTCGTATCCAGTGGAATGCAGTGTTGTGCAGGAGTTTTTCAAGAAGGTGCGTAAGCGATGAGTTACAATCCTGTCCATAGAACGAGGTATCCTGTGATACGATAATACATTCCTGCACCCCTTGTTCCGACAGCCATTGCGCTTCTTCAAGTATTGATGCGCCCAAACGGCTCTGAAACGGCCCCCTGATTGAAGGAATTATACAATACGTACAGCGGTGTGAACAGCCGTCTGATATTTTAAGATACTGAGTGGCAAAAGGTTCCGATAAATTCCGTTTAAATGTGGAGATGCCTGTAGTTTTAAAATAGTGGTCAAGTTCTTCCTGCCAGTTGTTTATACCTATCCACAGATCAACTTCCGGGAATTCCATTTGTACTTTTGCCCGATACCGTTCAGAGAAACAGCCTGAGACAATGAGTGTAGTGCACATGCCCTCCTTTTTATACTGTGCCATTTCAAGAGTAGTATTAATAGCTTCTTCTGTAGCTTCCAGGATGAAGGTGCAGGTATTAACGATGATTATATTCGCCTGTGCAAAGTCATCAACCAGGGTGAATCCACTGGATTGCAGATACGAAAGAATAGAATCACCGTCAACGAGGTTTTTACTGCAACCGAGGTTATTAAGTGCGACTGTCTTCATATTTTAGCAAAAAAAATAAATGTGTTATATAAACCTAAATTGAGCGATAATTGTTGACTTTTGATATTATAACCTCACCCCCGGCCCTCCTACCAGAGAGGGGTACAATAAGGTGGGGATATTATAATAGTGACTTAAATTACATTATACCAAACAGGTATTGTTTTTATAAGGCCATATTTAATCACCAATAATTCTCCCCTCTCTGAAAGGAGAGGCTGCAGAGCGCAAGCTCAAGCTTTGCAGGGGGGAGAGGTTATAAAAATTCAATTCCATACTAACAATCGCTCAATTTAGGATAAAAAAATGGATTTCGTTTCACAACGAAATCCATGGTGTATTTAAAACTATATAACGTGACTGCTGTTACCAGCCCGTGGTATCTGATCCCCATTCATCCTCGGCTTCACCCCAATCATCCTCAGCAGTTGTTGCGCCACTCTCCGGTGTTGTTGTTTGAGCAGGAGGTTGTGTAGCTGGTTCAGGGGTTGCTGGGGTTGTGACCGGATCTGCGGTGCCCCAGTCATCAGCAGGAGCCTGTGTTGCCGGTTCGGGCGTAGTTGCCGGTACAGGTTCCGGCTCCGACTGAGAAGTTTCCCAGTCTTGGGCAGGTGGTGTCGCAGCAGGTTCTGAGGTATATCCGCTTTCATAACCGCCGCCGGTGCTCTGGCCTAATCCCTCGTAACCGCCCATGCCGACATTGTCGTTTGAACGGTTGTCAACCCAGTAATCATAGCCTTCGGGAGTAAGGTAGTCTACCGCAAAATCTTTTGCTGTTGAAACACCATTGAAACCACCGATTCGAATACGCTGGTATGTACCGATAAGGTCAGGTGTTGGATTGTCAACTTCGGCAATGTATGCCGGATAGCCTTTGTTTTCTAATTTTGCTACAACGTCTTGCGCCAGAGCTTTTGAAAGAACACAGGAAACCTGTACGACATAACGGCCATTAGGATCAAACTGCGGTGTGGAGGAAGGGGTAGTGAAATTATCCGGTTCTTCTTTCTTCTCTCCTTCTTCGTCATAAAACTCATCAAAGATGTCGTCAGACTCTTCAGTAGTGACGGATTCAATTTCTTGATCAATAACTTCATCTGCTTTCTTTTTCTTGCTGCACCCGCAGAACAGTATACAAAAGATGAGCAGTAAACTCATTAGTGTTCTCAGAAGCATAGCTCCTCCTCATTAAAAAACAGAACGGAATAAATTATCGAGTGAAAAATATGTTGTATCCTAATACTATGATACTATTAAATTTAAATTACTTTCAAGACAAATGCCACATTTTAAAGCAACAAGTTATAATCCATTCGGGAGACCGGTAAGCAGTTTTTGTGCTTCGACAGCTTGTGGTGTTCCCGGACAGGTATCAATAATCGTCTGTAGAATGTTCATAGCTGTTTGAATTCGTCCGTTATTCAGGGCCTCAATTGCTTTCCTGGAAAGCTTTGCAGCACGTTTGAGCTTTTTACTGTATTTACCTGACGGTGCGGTTTTCTGGGTTTTTGATGAGATGGTGAATTGGTATGCATTATACCGTATCTTCAAATGAGATGTTGATTTATCCGGTAAAAAGTAGGTGATCTCACGTTTATCAAAGAGAATGTACTGTTCTTGTTTACTATAGGAAGCTGAAAGTGCGAGTACCAGCATCGAATCAACATAAAAATTGAGTTGAGAGGGAAGGAGAATATTCTCTATGGTTGTATAGCTGAAAACATACGAATGGGTAGATACCTTTGGTACAGGCCGGTCCTGCTGATCTGTAGAAATGGAACGGGTGTGTTTTATTACCGACAGCTCATGGGCAAGCATGGTCTTGGGATCGATGGCAATATGCAATTCTGTGAGCCAGCTTTCATGAACGTACGCGCCCATATCTTTGTATTGATAACAGAAATGCTTTCCCTTCGGTGTCAGGGTGTACTGGGTAAGCGGGATCCCGTTTCGTGTTTTCTGTGAGTGCGCTATCGTGGTTGCATTCTGTATCTGTAAAAGTGTTTCTTCCTCCTGATACCTGAGAATGGAATTAAGGATAATATCAGTCATTTCCACGGGATTTAAGATGCCGGAAAGAAGATCACGGGTCTGTGTCATGTAGGCGTTATTGGTGATTACAACCTGGAAACCCTTCCGTCTGTCAAATAGCTCCGAATAGTGGACCATTTCGATGTCGAGGGTATCAAGTACGCTTTTAATTTCTTCTGCGATGGAACCGGAGAGTGTTAAGGGTACCGTGTACTGCTTTGGAAGATGATTAGATAGCAATGTGTAAGGAGATTTTATCCGGGAAAGCGGCAGGTAGTGCTTCGACAGTTTACTTGACGCAGGATACAGTGTCATGCCTGCGAGGATGCAGATGAAAAAAGGTTTTATTTGTTTATATACAGCCATGTTGATACTTAATTGGTTTTTGTTAAATATAGACCATTTGAGGGAATGTTAGATACAATATTTAGAATATGGTAGATGGTTCGACTACGCTCACCATGACTATTATAATTAAATAAAGATCTCAAATCTAAATCATACCTTTTGATGACGGTACCTGGTCGGAAGCTCGTGGATTTATACTGCACGCTTCGCTCAGTGCGCGTCCAAACGCCTTAAAAACAGCCTCTACAGAGTGATGGCTGTTTCTCCCGCGAAGAAGGTCAACATGCAGGGTAATCCGTGATGCATCGGAAAACGCTTTAAAGAAATCCTCAACCAGGTCACATTCGAAATCATTCACCTTCCTGTCAATAAGTTCGACCGAGTATACGAGATTCGGCCTGCCGCTGATATCCATACATACCCGGGCGAGTGACTCGTCCATGGGGACATATACCGTGCTGAACCTGGTGATACCTTTATAGTCCCCCAGCGCCTGAGAAACCGCTTCGCCAAGACAGATGCCGATATCCTCAGCGCTGTGATGAAAGTCAACGTCAATATCACCTTTACAGGTACAGCTAAAGTCAAACAGGCCATGCCTGGCAAAAAGCGTTAACATGTGATTCATAAAGCCGTTGCCGCTGGAAATAGTTGAGTCGCCTTTTCCCTCAATAGTGAGTGTAATATCGATATCAGTTTCCTTGGTTTTTCTTTTAATTGTTCCCTGACGTGCCATAGGATAATTCTCCATTTAATTGTTAACTGTTCGAGAAGAAATTGGAAAGTGCCTGCATGAGTTTGTTATTCTCATCTTCCGTGCCGATAGTAATACGCAGGCAGTTCTCAAGCATCGGGTAGGAAGAAACATCGCGGATGAGGATACCGGTATCTTTCAGATACTTAAAAAGTGAATCTTTCTGTTTCGTCCGCATCAGTATAAAATTCGCTGTTGTAGGATAAATGTTGTCAAACGGCAATGTCTGTATGAAATCGTACACGATATCCCGTTGTGCTTTAATATACGTGACCGCTTCTTCAAGTTCCTTTCGGTGTGAGAGCAGCACCGTTGCAACATGCTCAGAGAAAAAGTTGATATTATACGGCAGCTTCATCTTATTGATTTCCCTGATAATTTCAGCGGTGCCTATCATATATCCCAACCGAATCCCCGCACCTCTGAGTGCTTTAGAGAAAGTCCGGGTGATTATCAGGTTGGGATACTCGTTGATAAGAGGTAATGCATTGTAGCCGCCGAATTCAACATAGGCTTGGTCGAGTATGAGGAAACCGTTATGTGTTTCCAGGATCTGTCGCACCTGGTTTTCAGACAGTGCCGACCCGGTCGGATTGTTGGGTGAACTGATGATAATAACGGCGTCTGGAAACTGCCCGGAAGCTTTACAGATACGATTACAGTTGTAACTCATGTCATCATTAAGGGAGACCTCCTGAGGGTTCCTTCCCAATCCGCTGCTGAGCAGTTTATAGACCGTAAATGTCGGCTGGCAGAAAATAACCGGCCCATCCGGTTCCGTTAAAGAAAGAAGCAGCAGCAGAAGCATCTCATTCGAGCCGTTGCCGGCGATGATGTTATCCGCAGTATAGCCTGCATAATCTGCCAGTGCCTTTTTAAGCTCATCAGGAATGAAATTGGGGTAGCGATTCCAGGGGCGCTCTTTACAGAATGCCAGGATCTCATCTTTTATCGATTCAGGCCAGTCAAAAGGATTCTCATTCTGATTGAGTTTGACAGGGACATTTTCGGGTTTGAGATGATATGCCTTTAGATTTCTGACATTCGGATTAATACGATTAAGCATTTGACTTACGTTCATAGTGTTTCCTGATGGTATCACTCAATTCACCAATTCTCTTTTCCAGCCCATTCAATTCCAGTGAGATATGAAACACAAGAATCATGGTCCCGATAAGAGCAATGATAAGGAAGATTGTTAACATGACGGACCTCTCTCTACACAATGTGATTGTTCTTACTTAAAAATAATAGGTGTGTTACGTATCAGAAATGGATATATTGAAGAGTTCGGAAAAATTGTGGCGAATCCGGAAAGCACAATCTTCAACTGGGATACCTTTTATTGCGGCGATTTTTTCTCCGATATAGGGGACATACGCCGGTTCATTCTGCTTTCCCCGAAATGGTTCCGGCGCGAGATACGGGGTGTCTGTCTCGATAAACAACTGCTCCATAGGGGTGTACCGGACTAGCGGTTCAAGCGGATTATTTTTAAAGGTGACGATACCTGAATAAGACACATAGTACCCTGCATCAAGAAGCTGTCTGAGGACTTTCCTGCCGCCGGTATAACAGTGAAACACCGCTTTGGCAATTGCATGATCTTTGCACAGCGCAAGTGCCTCTTTTTCCGCTCCCCGTGAATGCATCACAACCGGCAGACTGTTCGTATGCGCTATTTCGAGAAACTGCTCGAATACCGGCAGCTGCTTCTCTACCGGTGGATACCGTGGATTTGAATTATCCAGGCCGATTTCCCCGATGCCGATAATTTGCTTATGCGCCATGAATTCTTTTACCTTTTCCAGCCAGCCTTCCGAAATATCCTCTACGTCAAAAGGGGAAATTCCTACGGTGCCATAGCAGGCAAGGTTGCCTTGTATTTGATCGAGAATAGTATACGTTGTTTCTATGCTGGTGGGTGTGTTTATGATTATATCTACATTGTTCTGACGGGCATTATCAAAACACTGCATTAATTCATCATCGGATTTGTCGTATAGGTGTGCGTGAAGGTCTATCCACATATCAGGACCCTGCATGAGAATGATATAGAGATTTACATGTATGTATTAAATTTAACTTGGGGTGTTTATGATTGGCAATGTAATATATGGGAAGCAGGTATGGGCATGTTTTAATCGATTGGATGTAGTAGGTTTATCAGATGAAAATGATTAATAGTAAAACGATTCGTATTTGTTACGCAATCACTTCCACTCAACCCTATAATTAATATTAAAATCAGCATATACAGAATCAGTTAAAGTAGACATAACCTTCACATTCCATTGGTCCTGAACAGTGGGTACATCATTAGAACATCCCGCCATGATCTCCATTGCGTCTCCTGCGCAATCCATTGAAAAAGAAATGTTGTCATAGTCATCACAGGTACAGAATACTGTATATGTTTCATTTATCGGTAAATCCAACGCGAAATTAAACAAAGCATATTCCCCCTTTGTAATAGTATCCTCCGGAAAATCACCTATAAATACTGTGCTGTCATTAAAAATCCCGAAAGGGAAGTATGCAATAAAGGTCTGGTCTTTGGTATCAACAACATATATGAAAGATATTTCATAGGAATCTATTGTCCCTCCCCATTTAAAGAATTCTCTCCCCGAATAGGGTGTTGCAGTAAAAGTAAATTCATCTCCAAGGGAATATTCAGTTACATCCGGATTAATATTGATCGAGCCTGCGCCGGTGGGATAGGTTCCAAGTGTGATCTGGCCCGGAGCTGATGAAGAGGGATCGTCACATTGAGTGAGGAATATGACGGTTATGAGTATTACTATTGAAAAGGCTTTCATTATTTATCTCCTTTTATGAGTTATTAAAACATGAATATGGTAAACGATGGGATCACAATAAGATTTTACGACGCCAAAAAAAATAACAAAATAATCCAGTTAATAACCTTTTTGCTATCTTAATTTAAATATCCCTTGCTAGCATTGGAAATATAGAAAAGTTATTTTTTTTCTTGTTCTTCCTTTAATTCTTTTAATAAGCTGCCATATCTCTTTTTAGAACGTTCATAGTAAAAATCACTTTGCCTTTTTGCTCTTTTAAAACTCCTTTCTATTAATCGTATGGCGTCTTTTTTTGTACATGCGCCCTGTGAAAAAGGACCTGATAATTCATAACTATAATTAATATCAACATTATATTCCTGTTTTGCCCATTGTGAAAATGCTTTTGCATACTCCTCTTGATGTTCGGAGTTAAAGTAATCGCTCCTCGGACTTCTTGATTGAGGAATTTTTGAAGGTTGTTTAAAAAAATCATCATACGGGTAATTTCTTTTAAGGTTAATAAGCATGCTTTTTCGTAACGAATAGCAAATTCCGGTATGTTCACCGGTAAATTGATCTTTTTGGAAAGACAATAACCTTTTGTCAAACGATTCGAGAAGAGTTTTTATACAGGTATCACTTCCAACCATACAAAGAGCTTCTATTTCCTTGTTTTTTTTATTAAAATCACCTGTTTTAAAAATCTTTATTAGATTTCCCGTTGCATCTTCCTCTCCTGCCCGTGCACGCATCCACAGAAATGTCTCTTTGCCTGTTTTCTCTCTCGTATTTCTTATTCCACGTAACTCCTTTTTAATCTGTTTCATTATTTTGCTGTTCTCAAGTCCCTTTGCCTTTTCATTCTTATCGTATAACTTATACATTAATTTTTCTTTCCTCTTCAACTCGTTCTTTAAGCTGTCCTCTCTTGGCGGATATTCAAGGTGATCTATTCGCAGGAGAAGTTCCCGCTTTTCTTTTTTTGACAAATCAAGGAGAGCCATCAATTGCAGTTTTCGCTCTTCAGGCCGCTCACATATTGAAAGTTTAACTTTTATAAGATCATCGTACTTGCGCAAAACAGGAAAGGCTGATTTATGAATTAAAAAGTTTAAAGCGTCTCGTACCCAGTTTAATGTGTCGCAGCTATATGGAATGGTTATTATCCGAACGAGTTGTTCTGGTGGTCTTGGATCAGGAAAGTCAAGTACAGAGATCAAAAACTTCAAATACAATGAATCTGATATCTTACTGTAACTTTTTAGGGAAGAATAAATCATACTATTAATTATTTCGAGACTCTTTTCTTTCCATTCTTTGTAGGACTGTTTAGAAATAGAATCTGATAGCCCACAATGTTCTACAAAGTATTCTCTATTTTTGTAAATAAATGCCAATGTCTTTGGTTCAATCTGATCAGAAAAACATAATACTGTTGTAAATGAAATTATTAATAAAATATACTTATAAATCATTTTAATATTACCCCCATTGAATTATTCAATATAAATTGTGTGAAGTTGCTGCCATTGATTTTCCCATATACCCAAACCAAATTTATCATCAGTTTTAAGATCCCTGTATCTAAGATTTGTGCCATAGTTTCCATACTGATGTAGAGAAAGTGTTGTCTGATATGTGACGACAATTCCGGTGATAAAATATTCAATTAGAATTTAATATAAAGGATAGGTGGAGGTCTATAAAGTTGAATATTGGTTTTGCGCAGATATGGTTGTTTTGTTCGTAAATGCTCACAAATGATTATTCTTTTCTCAAAGGCCATTCTCCGGAGAATCGGATTTAATGCCCGTGAAGCGTGAAACATGAAGCGAGATACAATACGAACGACAAATAATGTGTAATGTTCTCATGTTGATTGTTTTTTATATCGCAGTGTTGATATAATATTTTATAACCGTACTTGTTGTTTACGTACTGTCTAAAGCGAGATAAACCCGCAAGTAAGTACCTGAATTTTGCACAAAATCTTACTATGTAAACACGTTTTTCGACAATTTC
>CBDVBE010000060.1:0-21545 GCA_965372145.1 uncultured bacterium
CAGTCTTCATGGGCTGCACGCAAAGGACTTCGTAAAAACGACATTATCAAAAAAGTGAAAATCCAGAACAATAACTTCACTATAATAACCAATGCGAAGGCATTTAAAAAAGCCGTTGGCAAGGCAAAGAAAGATGACTCTCTCCTGCTCTATGTTCAGCGGGGTGGGAATTCGTTTTTTATTGCGTTTAAAGCGCAGTAGAATGACGGTGTTTACTAATTTGATGGTGGATGATGGTTAGTGGATAATAGAAAGTGGGAAAAGGGCATGAGAGAAGGGATTAAAGCAGTAAAAATAACGTCCCAATTACCCGTAAAATCTTTACTAAGATTTAAGGCAGTTTTGTTGTAATCGCCGCTTTTATCCTCATTGCCAAGCCAATTCTTTCCTCGCCGGATAATAATTCCGAAAGAGATTCAAATATTTCTGCGTCAGTAAGTTTGATGACTTCTTCTTTCATAAAACTATAAAAAATTTTAACTGATATCGGTGCATCTCCTGGAAATGATTTGATCATCCTACTGTATACAGGTTTTTTCAATCTATTTTCCAACACATTTCCATCTGGTTTTATACCAAGATTTAAGAAAAAATGAATATCATATAAATCCCGTATTAATCTTCTTTCCAACCAGGCTGCCATTTTATTGGCAAGTGCTATATGATATGCCATTACTGATAAAACGCGTGGTGTATGGTTATACAATTTTGCTAAACTTGCAGTTGTTAATATTTCCGTTTTACAGGATTTAGCGACCTTTACTTCTACCTGAATTAATACATCGTCCTTTACTACTTTGATTCTGAGGCATTTGGAATTCATAGTATGATGCAATTTTACCTGAAGAATTTCCGATAAAGCATCTATTATTTGATTCTCAATTTCTTTTTTTGATTTATAAGGTATAAAAGTATAATCGAGGTCATTTGTAAAACGAGGGCAATCAAGCAATCGTAACACCATTCCTCCACCAAGAACAGCATGGCCCTTAAATGTTTCTGAAAAATGATTCATAATAATAACCATAAGTTCTTCACGTTTTTTATGTAGATTATCCATCTATACAACCTTTACAGAATTTTACAAAACGTTTATTCCTATATTTTGATAGATAATTATAAAAAACCTTACGATTTAATTGAGTCACATCCACATCAGATAATGGATCGAATGAAAACTTATGGCCCTTCATCAAATAATACAAAGTGTCAATATAAGCTTTCTCATTATCCGCATAGAGAATGCCTTTTTTCTTCTCAAATCCAAAATAGAGGTGCGATGATATTCCATAATGAGAAACGATTAATTCAGGAGATATATAATTTCTATTTCTTCCGACCCGAATTGCGAAAATTTGTTTCTCCGGAACCGTGCCAATTAACCCATTTTTTGCCAAAACAGTTCCTATGGAAAGATACGCAGAAGGATTTAATGTGCTACATAAAGTTTCTTTTGAAAAATTTGGAGTAATATATACTCCCCTGCAAAACCGCTGTAATATACCGATTCTTTCCAATCTATTTATCCGGTTATGAAATGTTGCTATATTTTTACATTTCAGCAGAATTTGTAAATCAGATATCTTAAAAACTCCTTGAAGATCACTGCTGATTTCCTGAATTTTTAAAATATCATTATCTTCTAAAGATAGTTTTTTCATAATGATACATAATATAATTTATTTATAATTTATGTCAATGTGAAATGTGTGAAAAGGAAAGGGAATATTGCACTTTATGTTTCGGGCAATGTTGTTGGGGCAATGTTGTTGGGATCCGCAAGAAGCTTTTTAAAATCGTACTTGCTGTGGTTATGAAATTTGTGCCCGGAAATCTTATTCAATACCTTTTCAAGCGCTTCTTCGTTTAATCCTTTAGTAGAAGTGTATTTCTCCATTACCTTGATGAGTATGCTTTTAGATTTAATCGCCGTACCTCAAGATCATGTGGTATGCTATTTTATCGCTTAATGCAGCAGGCTGTTAACACAGAAAAAATATCGTACAATAATATTCAACATGTTGTAGTCACTTGCGTCAAATGGATACCCTCCTTAAAAACATATAATTACTTCCTGAATATAACATTCAATGGCTTTGTAACAAGCACACCCGCCATATTTTCAATAAGGATCATGAATGTACAACTCTTCCCAATAGTAAGCTCAAACTCACCGGTAAAGGTGTAATCCTTGTGGTTCTTCAAAAGTTTATCCTGGCCATTACCTTTTACCCTGCAGTATTTGATGGTTTCCACCACATCACCGATACCGTCATTTATTTCAACCTCAAGGTCCAGTACCGGATTATCCATGTTCTGCGGCATTGGCGGCAGGCCTTTTATAATATATGGATTGGAATGCGGTTCAACGATCTCAATTTCCGGCCTGCTCGGAAGATAATAGATTACTCCCTGTATCACATTTGACTGATTGTTTGCCCGGTCGAATGCCTTAATGATATAGACATTTTTCCCCTCTTCCAGATTCAGCCTCTCTGAACCTCCCGGATCAACCGTGAATTTATCTTTGGTGCCGTTAATAGTAACATCCACGGTTATCTGATCGTCAGGTGTGCGGTCCAGAACCTGGAGGATTACATCACCTATTCGTGTTGCCTGCTGATTCAACTCCTGCGTTACCAGTACCGGCGCACTTGTGTTTACCTGGGGAGACCTCACATCAATTATGACATTTATTGTTTTTACTATTTCATCTTCATCATCACTTGCTACTACTTCCAGTACATAATCACCAATGTCACGCTCACTTATCCGGATATCCGCACTAAAAACTCCGGACGGATACGCGTTTAGGGTTTTGCCATTAACTGATATAGATGCATTGGGAACTGATTCACCGTTTACTTTAATACTTCTCTGAATAATTGTCTGGCCTTCCGATGGTGATGTCACAACAAGCTTCAACGGTACTTTCAGCCATTTATATTCGATCGTCCGCTCAACAGAGAACTCCCTGCCCCAGTATTCCGCATCCACTCTTATAAGATACTCCCCCTCCTCATCAGGAATATACACCTTATAGGAAAAAATACCAGCACTGCTTACACTGGCCTCAACACCGTTGATATAGACCCTTGTTCCGGGAAGAGTCTTTCCGGAAACCGGTATAATGGTTTTATTGAATACTGCTCCGTTTTTCGGCGATATCAAACTCAGAGTAAAATCAACCCCTTTTTTATAAATGACAGTAAACTCTTTTTCTATTCTATTATCCCAGTTATCCCAAGCTTCCACGATAATATTATTTTCTCCCTGACGTAGTGACACGCCAGTGTTATTCTCCACGCCGTTTACCGAGAAATGAGCCCCTTCCGAAACCTCTATACTCAACTCTATCTTTTCAAACGGTACCTCCATATTGTCACTTATATTATTGATATTCAGGAACAGGGGCGGTCGGTATTCAACAGTCACTTCTTTCTGTAAAGTTTTATTATTCAATTCCACACTGACCGTAATTGTATTCGTGCCCAATTTCAGCAGTACCATCCCGGAAAAGACTCCATCGGAACCTGCCGTGACTTTCTTATTGCCAACAACTGCTTCTACTGAAGGTATGGTTTTACATGTTATCACCAGTTTTTTCTCACCCATAACCTGATCAGGTACTGGATAGAGAATCTCGAGCATGAGTTCCTGATCCACCGGAATATCATCAACGGTATCCACCTGAACAGAAACGGTATCTATGACTGTCGTATCAATCGTTGACACCGTATCATCCTGCTCATCGGTTTCACCGGTATCGGGTATTTCCAGTTCAGTCTGCACACTATCGGCCACGACCGTGTCCTTCTCTGTACCCTCATCAACAAAGGGATCCTCCATGGGAACCTGATCAGCGACATTGGGATCAATAGTCGGATCTTTAGCTGATTCCTTGGTAAAGCGTATTACCTCAATCTCGTCTTCATCCTCACGGACAAACACCCGTGTATGTTTCAGCACGGTTATCCCTTTTCGTGCCCCCTTTTTCTTTACCAGAACCTTCCCGTCATAAACATCAATACGCGTATCGTGCTTTTTAACCTTAATACCAAGGCGAGTACCCCTGATAGTCGCTGTTGCTGTGGGGGTTTCAAACCCGAAACTGGATCGTTTGCTCAACAATTTGTTTACATTCGCCCATAGTTCTCCGGTACTGACCTTCAGAGATGATCGCGTGGCCTGATCTTTTATGCTCTTAAATGCCTCTGAGAGGGTTACCACACTGTTTTCAGAAATCCGAATCACTGAGCCGTTGCTGAACTCAATCTCAGCAGCGGATTCCACAAAGGTCCTGACATCCCATTTCGTCTTAATAAACATACCGACACGGGCATCCCGCCACTGCTTGGCTTTTGGCGAGCGCACCATAACCTTGCCGGTAATTGACTTTATGCGTACGCGGTCTTCTATGATATTATCCTGGGCGTACAGCGGGATAATTGCACAAATAAATAACGGTATTAAAATGACTAAATGGAGTATTGTCCTATTCATATAATAGGTGTCCCGCCTGAAATTTATTAAAAAATAATTTCCACATCCCTATTTCAACATAATCATCCGCTTTACCGAATGGTATTTCCCGGCAGTAATGCGGCAGATATAGAATCCGCTCGCAACGATACTGCCGTTATTGCTCTTGCCGTCCCATCGCGTGATATAACGTCCGGGTTTCTGTTTTCTATGCACCAGGTTGCGAATCATCCTGCCGCGTGCGTCATACAGCTTTATAGTTACCACATACGGATTATCATTCAACAATCCACTACCCGACCACCGGTAGGGAAGGGTGTATTTAATAATCGCCATTCGATTAAACGGATTCGGGTAGGGATTGAACATTTTAAAGACCCGTGGAAACCGGTCCAGAAAGTTCTCATCATCTGAAATAAATATCGCTTTGTAAACCATTTTGTCCGATGAGCCGATCACATAGGAGCTGTCAGACGTGATGGGAATAATACTATTCGGATCAGCAAGGAACAGGTACACATCCGAAAGGTTCCCAACGCACTGAAATTCCAGCGAGCTGCTTTTCCTGGAAGATTTTCCCGGTGCTATGCCTATCTGAAAAATGCTCTCGTTCTTCCATTTTTTGCGCATGTCACTGGCGAATTCATTCACCGAGTATTGCCACTCCGGATGGGCGAAGAATAGATAACTGTAACCGGACATGCGTGGAGGCTCGGGGCGGTCGAGCAGGTCGCGGCCGTTCTCAGCCTTTTCAGTGAAACCGAATATATTGTCCTCATCTATCCCGGATTCAGTGACCAGTTTTACCTGAATGCGCCACTCCTGTTTATGGGAGAAATAACATTTCACCCGCATTACCCTGGAGAGTTCACCCTGTTCAAACAGAGGATCATTTTTAAAAGTAACGGTTGAGGAGGAATCAACCAATACCCAGTAGCCTTTCCACGGCTCGAGGACCTTACCCGTTTCCTCGTAGTAGTCACCCGTTTCTGCGTTCCATCCCCATACTACCTCCTGCCGAGGCCAGGTAACGCTGTAGGGGAATGGTGAGGCAATCTGGTTCCAGCCGTATTTGCCCTTGTGCAAAGGCACTGTGACTGATGTATCAATCACCGCACTTCTGGAAAGGTTGACATTAACCGTATCACCACACATGCGCCAGTATGCCAATCCCGGCTGTAAACTGTTTATTGAAGCTGCCTGCTTGTAATATTTAAAGATTTTATCTTCACCCTGTGATTCGTCCCAGTGAAGGAAATAGGCGTTGTTTTTGAGTGAATCCGCAGGTATTGTGCCTGCAGGTACTGAGAGCATGTGCCAGACCGTGTCAGGATAGGCAAAGGTCTTTTTTGATGCGCCGATGATTGTAAAGGTGTCAATCGCCGGTGTCGGGTCTGTCAGGCCTGCCGAGTCCCTTGCACAGCAGCCAAAGACATACCGTCCGTCAATCAGTGGGAAATAGTTCATTATACTGTCACGTGTTGTGTCTACCTGATAAGTACCCCTGTCATCAAGAGACTTCAGTTCCAGGCAGAAAGTAAACGACGTGTCAAAATCATCCTTTGCGGAGAATGTGTACTGTGCTGCTCCCCAAACCGCATCCTTACCGGTAATAAAGGTCCGTGGCGGATCATTGGTGTTGACAACATACATTGAGTCGTTCAGCAGGAAGTATGCACCCTCCCGGTCAGTGATTTTCAGGGTATACCGGTTCCAGGCAGTATCGCTGTCCAATGGGGTACCGGAAAGAGTAACCGTCCAGGAAGAACTGCTTGGTCCCCGGTTGGGCTCAACAATAATACCGGTTATCCAGGTGAGCCCTGAGACCAGACCTGCTGAAAGTGAATCACCCTGATCATCATCACCAACATACACCTGCGCAATTACAGAACTGTCCTCATAGACCGTATCAGGTATGGTATTCAGGGAGAGGAAGGGTGTATCATTGACATTCTCAACATACAGCCAGGTCGTATCGGAGAATATTGTCACATAACCGTCGCTGCAGGAGAGGACCATGGGATGCATACCGACATCGTCATTGCGCGGTGTCCAGGTGAGAATACCACCGGCAGCATCTATTACCATATTGTCAGGTGCCTCAGTTATGCCAAAGTTTAATGGGTCACTGTTAAGATCATAGGCAGAAACTGTGTATATCCACAGACTGTCTTCCTTGAGATTCATAGAATCAGGCAGGACAAAAACAGGTGGAGTGTTTTTGATCTCCACACTATCATTCACGAGAGCTGATTTATTCCCTGAGGAATCAGCGAGGATACCCGCGAAATACCAGAAACCCTGCTTTAGAGTGCCTGACAACAATGTTGAATCGTTGACGAATGGGTACTGGCCCAATGGAGAAACCAACGTACCTGCTGTGTCTGTTACCGAGACACCCCATTGGTAATACAGGTTGACATATTGCACATCCGATGCGGTCACTCCGGAGATGTCCCATGAAACTGCAATTGAGCTGTCACCTATACTTGTGAGGGTCAGGGCAAGGTTGTTATCGGGAGGTGTCTGGTCCGGCGTTGTCGCAGAATCCTGTGCTCCTGAAGAGGTGTCGCACCAGTTGCCGGAAGAATCTCTGACGAAAACACTGAAGTTGTATTGTACTTTCTCCAGCAGGCCGGTAACCGTATCCACTGTTAACATGTCCCTTTGAGGCGGCCAATTGATCCCGCCCGTAGTATCCAGAGGATAAACAGCCCACAAGGTGCCGTCTCCGGTATCGGCTGGATAAACACCATTGGTGCGATAGCGTATCATCAGCGAATCAGTATCTGATGATGTGGTATTAGTCCAGGCAAGAGCGATAGAGGTATTGCTGACTGAGGTCGCTGCTAAACCGGTCACATTATCAGGCGATGTCATATCAGGGATCGCAGCAGAATCCTGTGCAGATACAGCAGCCGCACTCCAGTTGCCCGATGAATCTCGGACAAAAACACCGAATCGATATACCATCTTTTCCTGCAGTCCCGAAAGGGTATCCCCTTTTGCGGAGTCATCATGCATTGCCCACTGGATGCCATCGCTGAAATTAACAGGATAAGCACCATCTGTCCTGTAGCGGATTGACAGGGACTCCGCATCTGCTGCAACAGACACACTCCAGGTGAGAGAAACTGAATCACCGCCAAGGTAAACAGCGTCAAGGCCTGTCACATTTTCAGGTAATGTTCCATCGGGCGTATATGCGGAGTCCTGCGCACCTGCTGATACGGAACACCAGTTCCCCGAAGTATCCCTGGCAAAAAGACTGAAGGTATATGAGGTTTTTTCCAGCAGACTGTTAACAGTATCTGCAGTTTCTGTATTTGGAAGGGTTTTGACAAAGGTACCATTTCCCGTATCCGTGGGAAAGGTACCGTCTGTTCTATACCGGATCATTACTGAGTCCGCATCCAGTGCACCGGAGGGCGTCCATTCTAAAGTTATCGTAGAATTATTAATCGCTGTTGCACTAAGACCGGTAACGTTATTCGGTGCCGTTTTGTCCAGGGTATATACAGCCGTGCACGCGGAGGATACCGTGTCCGCCCAGTTTCCGGAGCTGTCGCGAACCGTAAGTGCAAAATAATAGAGTGTTTTTTCTAAAAGGCCACTCACCGTGTCCTTCGTTGTGCTCAGAGTATGGATATCCGCTGTTGCTGCACTACCGTCATACGCAGAATCCGGATAATCTGTAGTCTTGTACCAAATTCCTATACTGTCAGCGTCAGAGGAATCTATGGCCGAGGGGTTCCAGGTGAGTTCTATTTTGTCTATAGCTATTGGGGTTGAATTGAGGGTCATGTCGTTGTCGGGAGGTGTCGCATCCGTAATGGTAAAAGCAAAGTCTGTAGAGAAAGCTGCTTGGTTGCCGTAATAATCTTTAACTCTAACTCGCCAGGAGTATGTTTGGCTTGTAGCAAGCCCAGTTGCAATCCAGTCGTTATCCGCACTCTGCCAGCCACTGTTTGCTATAGCAGAGACGAATGGATCTGCATCGTCTATTTCAAAAAAGTAGGAAACAGTATTTGCATCAGTTGCAGTTGATGAGGTGAGTGACACATCAGGACCATCCAGAACCATATCATCTGCCGGGGAGCTACAACCAAATCCGGTAGGAGTCTTGGTGTCAACCACAAGGGTATTTGAATAAAAGGTAAGTGTGTCCGAGAGCGGCAGGGCATTGTCAGCAATAATGCGAACATTATAGTCGGTTGCTTCAACGTTAGTTCCTACTTCAGTGGAAACATCCCAGACAAGCTGCCGGTTGGTGCTCCCGCTGGTAGTACTTACCGTACCTTTATCACCAGTGAGATTCCCATCTGTCACCGCACCCCAGGTGGAACCATTAAAATATTCAGCTTTGACTGTTGCAGTAGAATAAATATCATCGGAAATTCTATAATTTATTTCGACATTGCCATTGCCGTCAGTTCGTTGAAAACAGGTCGCGCTGGTAAAACTTTCAGCTGAATTAGTATCCAGCAAATGAGGGGGTGCCGTATAGTAAACAATCATCTCAACATGATCAACATCTATCTGTCCCCAATCTTGTAGACCGGAAGCTGTTGTTTTAACACCACCTCGAACACCGTTAATATCACCCCAGCTCCAAGCTCCTCCAACCGGATTTAATGTGAAGACAGTCGAATAATATGCATAAGAATCAGTTAGCTCGTGAGTAGTTCCAAGAGCTGGATTAAAATTCAATTCGATTCTCACCTGGATACCTTCATTAAGACCTGTTAAATCAATATCAGCTTTAGCGTAAGCTCGAATTTCAATGAAATTAATGGTTCCAAATGTGTTGGCAGTATTCTCCATCGGAACATCGAGAATTTTTAATTTTGTTGGAGTGCTTGCAAACGTACCACCCTGAGACGAACAATCTGTGCCAACATCTGCACCACCGGTGTTAAAATCGTTATCTGCACCAGTACCAGCTTCAGCATCAAGAGTGATAGTCGTATATTGTGGACCACCTAATACCGCAAAATCATCAGTCGTCGAAGCCGGACTCCACCCATCCACATTCCCGGCATAGACCCTCCAGTAAATAGTGTTATACTCCAGCGAAGCTGTCTGATATGACGTATCTTCGTAAGCAGCGGTTGAATCTGTCATCAGATATGGCGTGGCAAAAGTGTTTGCTGTATCGATTTCGATTTTGTATTTATTCGCCCCGGACACGGCGTTCCACATGAGCAGCGGACTCGGGTCGGTTGTGGGGTCCGGTGTATAGGCGATGATGGTTGGAGACCCGGGTGGTGCGGCAAAAACAACACAACAAAAAGATGCTAATAATGCAATCAGCACTTTCCATACGAATAAAACATCATTTTTGTTGTTTCTCACTATTTCTTCCCTTTTAATCCATTCGGATTACTCTTATTTTCAAATGCCTTAAAACATCACAAAAACTGGATTGTCACTCCGTTCTTATCAATAAGGAAGCTCAACCATTCAGGTTGTTTCTATTATAGTTTTTGTAGATTCCGGCCGAAAAGAATACCGGAATGACAGCAAACGGAATCTTACCGGACAACCACTAATCATATACCCGCCTCCACCAGAGCGTTATACATTCTTCCCATTTCTCCATCCCTGTTTGTTAAGCCAACAACTTTTTTTGAATACGTAAGTGCTTTTTTATAGTCCTGTTTCAAAAAGCATATTTTTGCCAGGTAGTGCAGCGACCGGGTGTTGTTCGGGTCCAGGTGAATCGAGCGTTGAAATTCATTCTCTGCCCGGCTATATTTTTTCAGCTTATAGAGTGCACAGCCAAGGTTGTAGTGGGCACCGGCAAAATTCGGTTCAAGAGAAAGAGCTTTGGTATACGAGGAGATCGCTTCAGGATAATTTTCAAGCAGGTAATGTATATAGCCTTTCTTGTAATGCACATCAGGATTGTCGGGATTGAGTTTTTCGGCCTGCATGATAAAAACAAGTGCCCGCTGAGGCCTTTTGGTGTTTATCTGAACAAGTGACTTCTGAAGCAGAATATCAGATTCATAACGGCAACTTGTGTTATACAGCATCATGCTGCAAACACAAACAACCAAAGGCACAACAGCCAGCGCAATTTTTGGTTGTATCACAAAGGATATAGTCTTACTCTTCTGACGCAGAACTACTATTTGAGCAAAGAAAAATGTAAAAAGCAGGGTTACAGGAAACCGCAGGGTAACGGTTACCATATTCTGCAGAAGGACCGCGGCCAGTGCAACCGAAATACCTGCTATCAGTAATTTTTGTTCTCTCTTTTCTTCCCTTATTCTGCGAAAAGCATAATAAAAAAGCACTGTCCAAAACAACATAAAGAGCAGCAGACCGATAACACCTCTCTCACTGAGGATCTCCAGAAACTCATTATGAGCATGTCCAATAATCCCTGTTTTGGAACCGGTTATTGCCCAGTCCTTTGTCGGTATATGAATCATGCCCTGCAGCTTTTCATCTTTAAACGCGGGGAAAACAGATCGAAAACTTCCCGTTCCCCAGCCTTTAAGCGGATGGACCTTTGCCATAGCAAGAGTACTCTCATAGATAGGAAGCCTTTTTTCGTATATAGAAACAACGGGATCCTGCTTTCCCTCTATGCTAATGTTTTTGCTTTTAAGCAGTGCGCCACCTGCTGTTAATCCCGCCACCATCAGGGCAATGGTACCTGCGAAAATGAGTAACTTCCTTCGAATGCTTCTGCGTCTATGAAAGAATAACAGGTAAACTGAAACCGGGATCAAAAAGAGACCGCTCATAAAGATGATGGAAACCATTCCACTACGGCTTTTACTGACAAACACAGCAAAGATCAGAAGCAGGAGTGTAAAAAACCAGATACCCTTTTTTAATGTACTGCCAGCCAGCGGAAAACAGGCAAAAAGGAGACCGGTCTGCAGAAGCATATATGCGGACAACAGATTGTGACTGCCAAGCGTGCCGGATGGTAAGACAAATAGATACTCATACGGTTTAATGAAGTTATCGAAATGCTGTGCCAGCGTAACCAGTGCAATTACCGCTGCTGTTCCTATAGAGGAATAGAGAATGATCTTTCTGTATTTCTGTATAAAATCGAAATCAAAATTAACAATCAGCAGAAGTGCGCATAATGTCATTATCAGCCGCATGCGTTCCCCGTTCGGCTCCTTAACGGTATAAAACAGGCAGCCGAGCAACTCCCATGCAATCCAACAGAACATAATGACAAATGGCAGGGAAATCCTTAAAACAAATTTTTCTTTGGCACCTATTTTTTTAATAATACTGAAACAAAGGTACAAGGCGAATAATCCCTCTGCAAAAAATGTTTTTATAACTATCGGATCCGTAGTGCTCCCACTAACAAGCAGCGGCAGCAAGATAAAAAACAGTCCATAAAACAACAATGATATGGATTCGCTCCAATCCCTTCTCATTTTTTCACCTCTGATGATTCCATCGTTTCAACCATTTTGTCTACTTTGTTCTTATCTGTGGCAGATTCAAATTCCTGCTTCATTTTAACTGCTACCATGGCCAGGACAATCCACACAAAAAACACTGCTATCAAACTTAAAACGGCCTGTTTTGCCACCGTATCATCTTCTACTTTTACAACAGGGTTGTTCTTGGAAAGCATTCTCAGGTTTGCCATACCCATTGAATTACTTCTTTGGATCTCAGAGAGGTTTTTCATAATAGAGGCATAGTTTTCCTTAATTCTATTTCGCTTTTCAACAAGGTAATCTTTCTTAATTAAAAGGCTTTCCACACTTCTTCCTAAATCAACAACTTTTTTATGAACGACATCAACACTTCTGTCTAATTCAGGTAACATCATATTTCCACTGGCAATATCCGCTTGGAGGCGATCCATCTGCCTCGTAAGAGAATCACTGAAAGAAAGCCGCCAGTTCTCTCTATCCTTAGTAAGGTTATGTTTTCTCTCAAGATTATCTTTATCATTACCTACTACATTCTGGATTCTATGTAATGAGTCAACACTTTTCTCATATTTTGAGCAAATATGTAACGCAGTTTTCCTCTCATTTTCCAGTGAAAGCAATTCTTCTCTGGCAGCGGTAAGCTCCTTTGTATAATTAACATAAAGGGGATTTGCCCTTTCTGTTTTAACCAGAACAGGTGACTGATACCCTGCTGCAGATTCCGTCTCACTTCTTTCTTCAATCTTTTCAGGAATGATCTGGACCATACTATCAAGTATCCTCTTTCGATTATCAAGCATCTCTTTCTTGTAGCTGTAGGTAAATAATTTCATCTTATTTTCATGTAATTTTTTTGTACTGAACGAAAGTTGCTCAAGCAAAATATCATTCTTTTCATTTTTCCCGAACAGTTCAGAATATTTTCTCTGTACAGACCTTAACGATTCGTTGTCTTCATCTTCTACCATCTTTCTCAAACTTATAATATTTTCAAATTGAATCTTTTTTTCCGCTATCTCCCGGGTCAATAACTGGCGCTTTGACATCTCCAAGAACATGTTCTTCTTTAATAATTCCAGTTCTTTTGATTTATAATCCAGATTAGATTCTAAATGTATATCTTTTAATTTCGCCAATGTTGAATCCAGTTCTCCCTGTAAGGAAACTGTTTTTCTCTGCATATATTCCGTATAATCAGATTCCATGTTATAATGAAATTCTCCAATGTAACTGAGAAATTCTTTTCCCCAGGCATCAACAATATCTGACAAATTGTCAGGACGTTCAGACCGGACCTCCAGCTTCAATATCGGCGATAACCCTGCGATCCCTCCACCATATTTCATATGCTGCAAATGAGACATAAACTCAATTTCACCTATAGATGTATACTTCTCCCTAATTTCTTTTTGCAAGGTATTCATTATTATGTCAGACTTTGCTATTTCAGAATAAGTTTCGATACTCAGTGCAGAAGAAATAGTTTTTCCATCAAGTTTTTTGGTATGAATCAGCAAAGACGTTGTCGCAGAATATTCATCAGCTTTTGTCTTCCATAGTATTAGTGATATACACAAGGTAATAATAAATGAACCAATAATTATCCATCTCCATTTATAACACAGTAAATAAATAACATCTGACCATTTATCTTTCTGATTCATAATGACATCCTCTCAAATTTATAGAAAATCTACTACAATAATACTCAGATATTTTCTTTGATATAATATTTGGGAAGGCAACATATGCCCGACTAACGGCGAGTAAAATCCTGATGATGGTGTGATGTGTTTTCATGAAATGAGTACTTAACTAAACGAATAGTTTTGTAATTGTATTTTTTGCAGCATTAGTTTTGTTAAACGCTGCTGGAAAATTTTGAATTAGATAAAAACCTCCTGATTCTTACTTGGTATTAAATGCTGTAATAAGTGTACACCCGTAATATGAAAATGTCAATGCAAAATGATATTGAATTCTATAATAATAAGATCAGTGATACGTTTTATAGTGCGTCGGCAAAACAATAAAATAATAATCTTTCCGGCATTAATAATTTCGCACCCAAATTGAATCATCGCCGATACTGACGCATTGCCGACACCCGGATACGGACTCACCACAATGGGGACAATTGATTACAGGTTCATTCTCATTTTCCCCCATTAATCTGCAAATCGAGAGCAAATCATTCTGTTTGTGCAGCGAATCGTAATCTGAGGAACCGTGTGCGTTAAAGATACACGCACTGTTTTATGGAGATGCGGGGAATCTTCCTGTCAGCCAATGAATTTAAAATCGGGCCTGACAATTCTTCCTGCTATATAAACCGGTAATATATAGACATTAATCAATGCGTATTGAAAAGTTATATATAAAAAATACAACCCGTATCATCACAACAAGTCTTAAAATATCAAGGCGTATCATCAGGAAAGGGCGTTCAAAACGGCTGATGCATAACGGTTGTATTAAGAGACGATGGTAATTGAATAGTTTATAATCAGTATCAAATACGACAGTAGATGATGAGAAATTGGTAAAAGGCTGCAAGGTGATAAGCTACTAAACTACCACCGTCCCCGTTACTATTTTGGCACGGTCAGATTGTTTTATTATAGATTTAAGCGGAGAGAACTTCTACTGAAATAACCTCTTTAACGTCATGCTTTCCAATTATGAGCTTGTCAATATTATCCAGCGTTTTAGCATGGAAATATTTCTCTCCACATTCCTGACAAACATCGGCCTCAACATTCTCAACAATGTAAAGTTTTTTGCTAAACCAGTGTTGTTTTTTTACTTTTTTGATTTTAGTATCGCCACCACAGAATTCACATTGCATAATTTTATTCTTTCTCATAAATTGTAATAATTACCAAAGGTCCAAGTTCAGTAAATCTTGTTAAAACATGCATGGTCCTATCATCAAGGCTTGCCCCTTCAATTCTATATCGTGTACCTCTTACATCATGCGTCATTTTCTTTTCGATTTGACCTTTTAAAATAGCATTTTCAACATCACTTCTTTCAAAATCATCATTACCCATTTCGTCCTCAGCATGTGAGGAGAGCATATAATTTCTATCAATAATATTTCTTCTAATTCTTTCAATTAAACTCAATTAATTTCTCACTGTAAATCTGCTTGTAACCATGTTAAAATCGATTATACTTTTTTCCGTACATTCTATTAATGTAATTCTTGTTATCAAATTTGGCTAAAATATTTTTCAAACAACTAGAAATATGCAAAATGCATATTATCCTGTATCCTGCGTATCCTGGGACGGTGGTAATTGAATAGTTTATAATCATTAAAAGACAGCAAGGTGATAAGTTACTAAACTACCACCGTCCCTTGGTGCGTCCCTTGGTGAGTTCAGCCTTACTATGTCGCCACAACAGGCGACGACAACACCGGCGATGGTACAGAACCAAAACCATGGGCAACAATCACAAACGCACTTGATAATGCTCTCGACAACTCAACTATTTTTGTAAAACCGGGGACATATAATGGCCGTATCAGAATACGGGGAAATTTTTCAACAGGCGTCACCATTAAATCCGAGACGCCGTATAAAGCACTTCTTAGACATACCGGCACAGTAATTACCTGCTACTCAAATTCAAAGGGATGTAGCGGCATTACCATTGAGGGATTTGACATCGCTCATTCCGGTGAGGGAGCTTCTGCTCTTGTCGTTCATATTGATGGTGGCGGGAATAATAGTGTGAATACTATTACCGTTAAAAATAATGTTATGCATGACAGTTACAATAATGACATTCTCAAGATAAATAATGCCTGTACAAACATTTACGTAGAGGGAAACATGTTCTATAACCAGACCGGTTCTGATGAACATATTGACCTTAACAGTGTAGAAAATGTGTATATCCGATCAAATGTTTTTTATAATGATTTTGAGGGCAGCGGACGGGTTAATCAAAACAATACGAGCAGCTATATTGTCATAAAAGACAGTAATCAGGATGATGATATTTTTATTAGAAGCAAAAAGGTTTATGTCCGGCAAAACGTGTTTTTTAACTATCAGGGTTCCACAGGAACAAATTTTGTTCTTCTCGGAGAGGATGGGCATCCGATTCATGAAACACAGGATATCCTTGTTGAAAATAACCTTATGATTGGTAATTCTGTCAATTTGATGCGCTCATCCTTTGGCGTAAAGGGCGGGAAAAATATTACTTTTCAATATAATACCATTACCGGTGACCTGCCCTCTTTCGCCTATGCTATGAGACTCAATCAGGAAGGATCAAATCCACCGAACGAAAGTATTAATTTTTATAATAATATCTGGTCTGATCCTACGGGGACAATGGGAGCGAAAAACAGTACCGATACACCCGATTTTTCAGATACACAAAAAGATCAGACACTATCATTCACGATTGATAATAATATGTACTGGAATGGGGTAAAAGATTTGCCCGGCGATGCCAATGAATTGATAAATGTTTCAGATGATACAAATAAGATTGTCGCCGACCCGCAATTTGCTTCCCAGAACAATCTCGTCCTGCCCCACTGGAATCACCTGAAAAACAGCTTAAAACCCTTAAAGTGTGCTATATTGATTAGTTCCTGAGGTAATTGCAAAAGTGGTAATAATTGCCCATGAGAACCCATGCATTGGTACTCTCCGTCTCCGCATAGGAGATTGTTAAAGCCGGAAAGATTACTATGTGACTATTTTGCCACAGCTTCCCTTATATATAGAAATCCGTTGACTTTTTCCCGAATTTGCGATATATTAAGGTATGACATATTATCATACCGGAGGCTTGTCATGTCAGTAGCAAAAATCGCGATAACCTTAGACCAAAACCTGCTTCAAAGAATTGACCGGCTTGTCCGGCAAAAAATATTCCCGAACAGGAGCAAGGCAATTCAGGAAGCGGTGGAAGAAAAAATGCAGCGATTCGACCGGAACCGCCTGGCAAGAGAGTGTGCAAAACTGGATCCGGAATTTGAACAGGCAATGGCTGAAGAAGGTATGTCTGTGGAGGTAGAACAATGGCCGGAATATTAAGAGGAGATATCGTATGGGCAAATCTGGACCCGACTCTTGGCAATGAGCAGCAGGGAGGGCGGCCCGTTCTCATTCTCAGCGAAAATATCTTCAATGCGCGGTCAGGTACGGTTATTGCCATGGCATTAACCAGCCGGGAACCGCGGGCTGGCTTTCCATTAACAATAGAGCTTACATCAAAAAAGTTACCGAAAAGATCATGGGTAAAGATCAGTCAAATCCGCACGTTGTCCGTGAAACGGCTAGGGAAAAAAATTGGAAAAGCAACAGTAAAAGAGCTTGATCAGATTATCGAAGGTATCAACGAAATTTTAGGGGCATGACAATACCAATGAAAATACTGCTCATCAGTCCCGGTTCGTATGATGATATTGACAGCAGGATAATCAATGAGATCCCGTACCTGATGGCGAAGGCGTTTTTTGCACCGCATGCAGTGGCCGCAGTCGCGGCGCTCACCCCTGCCGAACATGAAGTCGATATCCACGATGAATACATCCGCGGCCCGGTTGATATAGTTCTTCAGAACAGTACCTATGACATCGTCGGTATCTCAATAACCACGAACCAGTTCGGCCGCTGCCTGCATATAGCTCGTCTGTGTAAAGAGTATATGCCTTCTACAGCGGTTATCGCCGGCGGTATTGGTGTTGAAAATCTCCTCTATGGACAAAATTCCAATTTTGATATTGTTTTCCACGGTGAAACCGAGGATACCTGGCCGCAGTTTCTCAAAGAGTATACCAACGGTATCCATAAAACAGTCTATAAAAATACGGCAAAGCCTGACATGACGAAAGCACCGGCACCGCGCTGGGACCTTATTGAAAAGGATATCCCGTTATACAATGCTGTTTCGGTTCAAACGACACGGGGGTGCCCGTTTGACTGCAGTTTCTGTGACGTTATTTATACTTACGGCCGCAAGCCGCGCAGCAAGACAATTGACCAGGTACTTGAAGAGGTACAGAAACTCCACGCAATGAAAGTACCCATAATTTTCATAGCTGACGACAATTTTTCCGGGAATAAAACCTATACCAAGGAGCTTCTCAGGAAACTCACTGCCCTTAACAACTCATTCAGCAATCCGATCGGATTTCTTACACAGCTTGACATTACCATTGCCAATGACGACGAACTGCTCGAGCTGCTTGCAGACAGCAATTTCTATGCGGTCATGATCGGTATCGAATCTGTCAATGAGGATTCCCTTAAAGACATGAACAAGCGCCAGAACCTGCGGGTAGATATTAAAACCGCGGTTCAGAAGATACAGTCCTATGGTATCATCGTGCTCGGCCACATGATCGTCGGGGCTGATTCGGATGACAACACCGCTTTCGAAAAAATAAGCACTTTTATTAACGACGCAAATATTGTCCACCACTTCTGCCACCCCCTAACCGCACCGCCCGGAACAAAACTGTGGTATTCCCTTAAACGCCAGGGCAGGATACTGTCTCCTGAAAGTGACAATATACATGACAAACTTGATATTATCACCAATATCGTCCCGAAACAGATGACACGTGTGGCACTGTTTGAAGGGCTTGCGGACTACTGGGAAAGCATCTATCAACCGCTCCTGTTTATGGAGCGGGCTGTTAAATTTATTATGGGTGTCACACGGAAACCGAAGGTGAAAGCTCCCGGTATACTCACGCTCTGGCGGCTGCGGAAAATATTGTTCAAAACCATGACCTTCTTTATGTTTCGCGTACCGAAAGAGCACCGCAAGGCATTTTTTACCATACTCAGAACCGCAGCGCGGAAAGCGAACTACCTGATACCCCGGGCCATATACCTGTATACGTGCTACCTCATGGATTATAAACGGGCACACCACGACGCAGAAATCGCGCGTGAGCATGCTCAGTGGGAGCGGGAAAATCCTGACAAACTGAAGATTGACTCGCAGGTAATACCGGTACCGGATGTCATTCGTGAGCATGCATCACAGATATTCAACGCTGCTTATCATCGGGTACGGGAGAAGGTTGCGAAAAAGGAAACCCTGTATAAAACGGTCATTGAAGCAATGGTTGACTACAGCGACCGATTCGGCAGCTCATTCAAAACGTTTGATACAGTGCAGGAAGAACATATCAACAGCTCCTGTGACAGGATCATCAATCAGAATCCTTCCGCTTCCGACAGTTCTGTAGAGATGCCTCAAGATCCGCCCGCAGGTTTTGCACGGGAAATCATGGATGTGCTGGATAATACGGTACGGTTGCGGAAAATGCAGTAAGGTTTACTTCTTGCGTGATTTATATTAGAGAGGGTTCAGGGGTTCAGGGTTCAGGGTTCAGGGTTCAGGGTTCAGGGTTCAGGGTTCAGAGGTTGAAATCTAAAATCAAAAATCCAAAATCTAAAATTAAATATGTCTGAAAACTCTATTAAATACACCATCTCCGCGCGGGGCAAAAACAAATTCGAACCGGTCCTGTCCTTTCTTGACAAGCACTTCAGTACGGTTTCCCGTGACCAGGTAGAGAGTGTGTTCGGTTTTGCCGAGAAATGCACCCTGTATGGCGGGCGGCCTGCGGCTATGCGTCAGTTATCCGATGCTGATATAACCGCTCTCACAGAAACAGGTATCGGCTTCCGCATCCCCATCACCAATCATTTTTTTCGTGTAAAAGAATATGAAAAGTGCCGGCCTTTCCTTGAAAAATATCATAAAAAAGGTAATGCGTTGATTATTCTTAATGACGAGCTAGCTCAAACAATACGGCAGGATTTTCCCTTGTATAAACTTGAAGCAAGCATGATAAAAAATATCATCACGCATAACCAGATTGATAACGCCCTGAAGATCTTTGATACGGTAGTCCTGCCAATGCAGGCGAATGATAATATTCCGTTTCTCGAAGAGGTGGAACCAAAGGATCGAATCACACTTTTTGCCACTGCAGGCTGTGCTTATACCTGTCCGGCACGGACCTGCTACCGGTGTGTGTCCCGTGTAAACAAGTTTCTCGCTTCCAGGAGCATTCTCATGAATATCACCGGGTTCCTCATTTTTCCGTTTTTTATCGGCTGCTCCCGCCGTAAGCTGAAAAGGGCACTGCTGGGAGTAGTAAGTTTTGATCTCGACAAATTTCAGGAAATGGGCTATACCACCTTCAAACTTATCCGGTCCAACCCTTTTACCCGTACCTGCCATTAAACCAGACATCAGTATACTACGCAAGTTTCTTTCCCTCTATTATTGTCCTGTTTTTCGTCCTCGACCTCGGTTTTTTCTTTTTAACTTTGGGTTCACTCTAAAAAGTCTACCGACTAGTTCTAAAAGACGTTTCGGGGTGGTAGGGGCACAATATATTGTGCCCTTACCACCATTCTTAATACCGATATTACCCGATGTAAACTTTTTAGATTCGACTCAACTTAAAAAATACAGGTCGAGGACGAAGGACGAGGATGAGGACGAGGACGAGGATGAGGACGAGGATGAGGACGAGGATGAGGACGAAGAGGAGAACGAGGTTACGCTCCCTCCACTAATGCGCCGACATGCGCGGTCGCCGCTTTAGCACAGCCATAGACATTATACCCGCCCTCAAGCGTTGATATCAGCCGGCCATTGCAATATGTTTCGGCCATGGTAAGCGCCATTCTTGTCAGAAGAGCAAAACCGTCATCGGTAATAGAGAAGCAGCCAAGTAGATCATCCACACGGCTGTCAAATCCTGCAGAAATAAAGATAAAATCGGGTTTGAACTCCGCTGCTTTCGGCAGTAACTTTTTCTCCCATTCCCGTTTGATATCATCATCGGTCGCTCCAGGCTGCAACGGAACATTAATATTGAAGCCGTGACCATCACCGGCACCCTGCTTGGAGGGATCACCGGTACCCGGATAGGCAAACCAGTGATGCGTTGAGAAAAAAAGCACGGAAGGATCTTCATAAAACGACCATTCCGTACCATTGCCATGATGATAATCCCAGTCAATAATAAGGATTTTCTCATGCTTGCACACCGTCTGTGCATATTTTGCGGCAATGGCTATATTGTTGTAAAAACAGAAACCCTCTTCCCCGCCGCTGTTATGGGCATGGTGTCCAGGCGGGCGAATCGCGCAGAATGCATTAGATATATTGCCATCACTCACCGCCTGAACCGCTCCAAGAATACCGGAAACGACAAGCTCCGCTATTGGGCCGGTTGTCGGAATCTGTTGAACCGAGGCAATATGCACATCTGAATGATTCATCCTGACGAGGGGCATTGGATCCTCTATAAAAGAGACCTCTTTTACCTCCTGATCCAGTCCAGTCTCTTTCATACGCTTTTCAATTTCAATAAGCCGCTCCGGCGATTCAGGATGGCCGTAACACAATTCATGGTCTATACAGCGTTTGTCAAAAATGTATCCTGTGCTCATTTTTTCCTCTATCTAATTGATTTGTGGGTATTTCTCCCAGGCTTTATGCAAAGAGTTATATATAACGGCCCTTCCGGGTGACTGTAAACCTTCCATATATAATAATACATAAATTGAGCGATTGTTAGTAGGGAATTGAATTTTTATAACCTCACCCTCCTGCAAAGCTTGAGAT
>CBDVBE010000061.1:0-21446 GCA_965372145.1 uncultured bacterium
TGATCGGGTGGTAAAGAAGAATGACACGGTTCCGGAGATGCCGGTTGAGTCCAGTGTGGTCATACCTGAGTCAAGTGTAACCGTATAGCGCGTATTGTTCTGCAGCGGCACGGCAAATTTGACCGTAAGTTTTTCATAGCTGGATGAGGTGGTCCAGAAGAAGTTCGGGATTGCCGCGGGAGTTACACTGAATGCCTGTTCCACGCTTGTTCTATTCATGGTTGTACGGAATCGAATTTCAATATCCGTTGTTGTGTTGACGTCTGAGCTTCCATGATATGGCGACGTACTGCTGATATAGGTGGAGGCAATAACATCAGAAAGACTTGCCGTATCAGGATAGTATATGAGGTCGAAATCAAAGTCAAGATTCTCACCGTAGATAGTCTTTGCGCTCTGCCCAATGGTCAGTGTTACCTGCGGATAGGAAAAGAAATCTATAATCGGCAGCGAAAGAAAAATATGGTGGTAGGGGTCGGAGAATTCAGTCCTTTCAAGTTTCCATGGAATGGCTGGAGTAACGGTTATTGCATCGATAACGCTTGCAGTGTCCATTCGTTCTTTGAATACTATCCTTATCACTGCTGTTGTATCCGTAAACAGTGAGGTGTTTTGTGTGTTGACAATACTTTTATTTGCAGGACTGATATAGCTGATCTGTGAGGGGTGCTTTTTAAGGCGCAGGGTGTACATGTTTACATACGAGGAACTTATATACAATGGTTCTGTCAGTATGCCATATCCCGCTGCGACGACTTTGATCTGATAACTGCCATAGGGGACATTGATGAATCGAAAATAACCGGTTGCCGAATCGGTAACGACAGAATCAACCACTGTTGCGTCAACTATGTATACCGTGGCAACCACCCCTTTGGGTGAAACATATCCTGACACCTGTGCTATTTCTTCACTCTCAGGAAACAGGAGCTGCGGACTATTGCTGCAGTGCATTATAAACAAGGTCAGACCGGTGAGATAAAGAAATAGTCTGCGTTTCATAATAGTAATCTCCTTACTAGTTAGTGTTTGGCCGGAAAGTACCTATTTGCCGTCATTCCGGTATTCTTTTAAGCCGGAATCTAGCTTTTTTATATAAATCAAGGCATGGATTCCCGCTTAAAAACATGCGGGAATGACGTTTCCGGGCAGACACTGGTTACTAAAACTGGTTGTCCGAATGGTACGGATTAAAACACATGCACGTTATAGTAAAAACGTGTAATTACCGGACACTGTTATTGCGAAAAGTAAACAGCCAGAAAATCATCCTCAGCATCTTCGATGGTTAGCCCAAAGATGTTTTCAAAATCGACTGGCCGCATAGCGGAAGCATTGTCAATGCTGCTTACATAAAAATTTTTAACTTTGTCAACGCCAAATGTAATTATCAGGTATTTGGTAAATGCACCGGCGCGCTGATAGCTGTAATAGGAATAGTCAAAGTCATCATTGGCGAGTTGCCTGGAGAGCGGCATATAGGTTTCATACCATTCAGAAGTTGAGATATCAACCGAATCAATGTGCTTACGGTAATTCACATAATTTTCAATCGCATTGTAATTCTCAAAATCCAGTTCGAATGATACGGCAATACCCTCCTTGAGAAAGCCGCTGAGAGAATATCCCAATTCTTCAAAAGTGACAATATGAACAATTTCATGGCCGGGATCGGTCATCACATAATTCCGTGACTCATATATCTCTTCCTCAGTATTTGCATATGCGTATGCATCACCTATAAGATACAGATAGGCTGAAACAAGGCCGTCGAAGTCCAGGCTCAACGCCTCATTGATATAGCCAAGCAGCCGTTCCTTTTTTTCCCCAATTCGCCGTACTTCCTGGAGTGAGAATTCACTTTCATAGTAGTAGATCGCAAAGTGTTTCGTTTGGTGGCATGCATAATAACGCGTGTCCGGAGGGGTGGATATGCATGAGAGAAGGCATACCATTATCACTATGAGATAGAATTGCACTGTGTTCATACTAAATAAACTAAAAAAGGGAAGGGACAAAGTGGAGTTTTTTATTAATCCTCTTATGAGACCCGAATGCGGATATATTCTGCCAGTTGGTATAGGATTGTACCTTTCTCGTTAAGAAAAGCGATATCAGCATGGGCCTTTTGTATCAATTCCTTGGCATAGTGCTTTGATTCATCAATACCACATACTGCGGGAAAGGTTGCTTTTCCTTTTTTCCGGTCACTGCCAACATCCTTGCCAAGTGTTTCGGTGGTACTTTCTTCGTCAAGGACATCATCTACTACCTGGAACGCGAGTCCAATATGATTTCCGTATGAGGTCAGTTTTGCCAGTGTTTCAGAAGAAGCATTGGCGAGCAGTGCGCCGGTCCTGACCGATGCACGGATTAGCGCTGCAGTTTTATTATTGTGTATATACTCTACGGTGGCTCGTTCAACCTGTTTTCCTTCAGATTCAATATCAACCACCTGGCCGCCTATCATCCCGCCGGTACCAAGTGCCCGGGATATCTCCCGGATAATGTCGATACGACCGGTTCGGGCCAATATTTCAAAGGCATATATGCACAGAGCATCACCTCCAAGGACCGCAAGTCCATCATTGAACGCCTTATGGGCGGTCGGTTTGCCGCGTCGGAAATCATCATCATCCATACAGGGCAGGTCATCATGAATAAGGGAGAAGGTATGAAGCATTTCTATTGCGGAAGCTGCAAACGCGGCATTGCTGTTACCGAACGTATCACCGCATGCTTCATTAGCAGCCAGCAGAAGACAGGGACGGATTCGTTTGCCCCCGGCAAAGGTTGAGTAGCGCATGAGTTTATGGATCGATTCGGGATAGGCCTCTTCCGTGGGAAGAATCTCTTCAAGTGTTTTATTAATCAGATCTGCCGTCTGAAGCATAAAGTTTTTTATATCACTCATCGAACTCTTCTCCACCGATAACTGAATCCAGCGTTACTCCGAGTACTTTCTCAACGAATTCGCCCTCCTCACCTTTTAACAGTTCTTTCAGTTTTCCCTCTGCATTACGAAGGTGATTCTCACAGGTGCGCATGAGTTTGATGCCTTTTTCAAAGTTCTGTAAGGCTTTATCAAGGGTCAGATCATCATCTTCCAGGCTTTCGATAATCGTCTCAAGTTTTTTTATCGCTGATTCAAATGTTTCCTGTTTCTGTGGCATAATAAATTATCCTAAAAGTCTTTGTAGAATTCAGATGTCAGAACTCAGAATACAGAAGTAATAAGGTGTTTGAGAATATTATAACCATGTTTTTCATTTACCCATTTGGTAAAAATTAAAACAGATGACTTTAGCTCTTTAAGTAATTGTTTTTTATCATTCTGTATTCTATTTTCTGACTGCTGTTTTTAGGATTATTGATTTTTAAAAGTAAGTGTATACGTCCCAATCAGCATTAAAATATACTTTTTTGCGTTTCACTATATGTAGAAACGTACGGGTATAGAATATTTTGTAATCAATATGTAAAAAGGAATATTGGGTTAACGGAATTTTTCTTTATCGATTACTCTATTACTCCAATACCCCGGTACTCCAATTTACCCGTTTACTTCTGTAATATCAGCGGAAGCCTTTCCCTTATTAAATTGAATAGTTACCTGCTCACCAGTCTTCAGTTGCCCGGCATTATTCACCTGCGTGCCCCCTTTTTTGGTCACAACGCTGTATCCCCGGGATAATACCGCTAAAGGACTCAGGGCCTGAAGTTGTGCTACATCCCCGGCAAGGTGTGTTTTAATATTTTTTACAGTATAAGCAATGGCGCGGATATGCCTTTCATGCAACAGGTCACAGTGCTGCCGCGCATCGGAGATACTATAAAGCGCCTTTTTAAAAACAGGGTTGCGAACAGTTGTTTTATAAGTAGTATTGACCGTTGATAGATAGTACTGCATGGCAGAAGAAAACCGTTTGGTGATTTCATCAAAGTGCCGCCTGTTTTCACGCTCATCGGAAACCGCAATTTCTGCTGCTGCGGAGGGTGTCGGAGCACGGACATCAGCGGCGAAATCAGACAGGGTAAAATCGATTTCATGGCCGACAGCGGAAATGACAGGAATATCCGATGCAAAGATTGCCCGTACTACACTTTCATCGTTAAATGCCCAGAGATCTTCTGCAGAACCGCCGCCTCTACCTACAATAATACAGTCAGCGATACCGTGGGCGTTCATTTCCTGTATGGCGGATGCAATTGACGGAGGGGCATCGTCTCCCTGTACCGGGACACTGCGTAGAATAATGTTTGTCTGCGGGGCACGTTTGGAAACGACCTGTATGATGTCTCGTATTGCCGCACCGGTTTTTGCTGTGATGACACCAAGTGTTTTTACACTCTCGGGAAGTACTTTTTTATATGCAGTGTCAAAAAGGCCTTCTGCTTCAAGTTTGTTTCTCAGTTTTTCAAAAGCGGCATACAGTGCACCGATCCCTGAAGGCTGCATTCGGTGAATGTCAAGCTGGTAATATCCGCCTTTGCGGTATACCCGGATAGAGGCGATTACGGTAACGGCCATGCCGTCTTCAGGGTCAAAAGAATGTTTCTGAGCGATAGAACGCCACATAACCGCCGGTATCCGGCTCTCCTCGTCTTTCAGGCGCATGTAGTAGTGGCCGCTGGATGCGCGTTTAAAGCCGGATATTTCAGCTTCGACCCATACGAGTGTATTTTCGGATTCAATGAGCGTTGCGATACCTTCATTGACTTCACTGACCGTGTAGGGCTTTTCGCACTGCTGTGGCGGAAGAAAAGTGTAAAATTCTGTCATGATGTAAAGGTGATCCGTTTGAAGATCCGGGAGATGCTTTTTGCCTTGCCTGAGGTATCATCGATATCCAGGATGACACCGTTGAACATCGGCCCCTTTGACGCGGGTTCAAACCGCACGTGTGTCTGAAAGAGGTAGCGCTCCAGTACGGGCTTTACTTTCATACCTATGGCAGAATCTTCCGGCCCGGTCATACCCACATCGGTAATAAAGGCTGTGCCTTTATATAAAATACGTTCATCGGCAGTCTGGACATGGGTATGCGTACCCAGTACCGCACTCACCTGTCCATCCAAATAGTTGGCCAGGCATATTTTTTCACTCGTTGCTTCAGCGTGGAAATCAATGATAATGACCGGTGTCAGCTTGCTCATCTCCGTTACTACATGCATCCCTGTTTGAAATGGACAGGGAATCGTTTCATCACAAAAAGTGCGCCCCAGAAGGTTGATAACACCGATTTTCCTGCCGTCAGGCAATTCATACAGCAATTTACCAATACCTTTTGTACCTTTATGGGAGTTGAGCGGGCGGAGCAGATACTGCGTTTGCGGCAGCAGGTCATATACCTCGTTGTGTACCATGGAGTGGTTGCCGCCGGTAATGATGTGCACGCCGTATTTATGAATCTTTTTTACAATATTCCCGGTTATCCCACGGCCGCCGGCTGCATTCTCTCCATTGGCAATACATATCTCGATCGCATTCTCTTCGAGAATATCCTTGAGGTATTCAGCAAGAATCCTTCTTCCCGTGCTTCCGAAAATGTCGCCGATGAAAAGTATCCGCATAACCGTCTAAGGAGATAGTGAATCAGAGCTTTACCCACGGGAAACAGGTGTGGATAAATGCCGGTTCTATTGAAACAGAACTCTTTTATATGGGGAAAATAAGAGTTCCCGTTAGTTACTTGGCATATTCGGTATACCGGATTTCACGGATAGTCGTTACTTTAATTTGACCCGGATATTCCATTTCATCCTGAATTTTCTGAGATACCTGCCTGGCCAGTTCCTCTGATTCTGCATCGGAGACACTTTCCGGTTCAACCATGACCCTGATCTCACGGCCTGCCTGGATAACATAGGATTTATTAACGCCTTTAAAGGAGTCTGCGATCTCTTCCAGATTTGACAGACGGTTCACATAGTTCGTCAGGGTCTCCCTTCTCACCCCGGGCCGGGTACTTGAGATAGTATCGGCAGCCTGTACAATAACCGGATAGATAGAGATAGCCGTTACATCCTCATGGTGAGCGGCAATTGAATTACAGATAATATCATTTTCACCGTATTTCCTCGCAAGTTCAGTACCAAGCTCAGAATGAGTACCTTCTGTTTCACGGTCAATGGCTTTGCCGATGTCATGAAGCAGCCCTGCCCTGATAGCTATTTTTGAATCAAAGCCGAGTTCAGAGGCGATAATACCCGAAAGAATAGCGACTTCCTTAGAATGTTGGAGCACATTCTGGCCATATGACGTACGGAATTTAAGCCGTCCGAGCATTTCCGTCAGTTTCGGCTTCAAGCCATGGACATCGAGATCATAGAGCATTTCTTCGCCTGCATCTTTAATTTTCCTGTTCAGTTCTTCTTCACTTTGCGCGATAAGTTCTTCAATGCGGCCGGGATGAATCCTTCCGTCGGAGATAAGTTTTTCGAGTGCGAGACGTGCGATCTCGCGGCGGATAGGATCAAAACTCGAAAGGATTACCGATTCAGGAGTGTCATCGACAATAACATCGATACCGGTTGCTTCTTCGAATGCACGGATGTTTCTGCCTTCTCGTCCGATTATCCTCCCTTTCATCTCATCATTCGGCAGATGGACAACCGACACGGTAGATTCAACCGTGGTGTCGGCAGCACACCGCTGAATAGCGCGGAGTACAATTTCTTTTGCTTCTTTATCAGCTTCAGCACGAGCATTATCTTTCTTATCTTTTATCAATTGAGCACATTCATAGCGCACCTGGTTCTCCAGATTTTCAAGGAGCAGTTTTTTGGCCTCCTCCTGGGTCATATGCGCAACACGCTCCAGTTTGTCGTTCTGCTGGGTAATGAGCCGGGTAAGTTCAGTGTCTTTTGTGCGCAGCGTTTTTTCCTTGCTGTTAAGAAAGTTTTCCCGTGCGGTAAATTCACTCTCACGTTTTGATATTATATCACCTCTATTTTTAAGCTCAATGCTCTGTTCTTTAATCCGTTGCTGCTCAGCGCGAAGTGTCTCCTTTTTCTGAGCCACCTCTTCCTCGAACTTTGTTTTCGCTTTGAACCATTCATCTTTCGCCTCAAGAATGGCGGTTTTTTTAGAAAGTTCTGCTTCCTTCTTTGCTTTGTCAAGGATTATTCCAGCTTCTTTCTGTGCGTTCTCTTCTTTCTTTTCAGAATATTTTCTGTCAGCGATCGAACGCCAGAAATAACCGGTCAGAAATGCGCCAAGACCAATAACAAGAGCAGAAACAGTAAACATCAGTTGTTCGTTCATTAGTACCTCCCTCAAGGATATCTATAGTAAACACATGTTGACACACGCTACCATACCAGGCACAGGCTATGTCACCCATGTGAAAAAAATCAAGCAGTATATAGTGTACCAGCTCGAAGGTAAAAACCAAAGAATATACTCTCGGGGGCTTTCGCGTGTGCGTAGGAGAAAAAAGAGGCTGAATAAACAGGGATAGTGTTACTCGGTAACGATGCTTTCTATCTTCTGGTTGAGATTGGTTGCTTTATGTTGAAGATCCGAAAGCTTTTTTTGCGCTTCTTCACATTTTTCCCTGTATTCATGCAATTCACCCGCAATATTAAGTGCAGAAAGAACTGCAATTTTTAAACTATCGCGAATAGGACTATTTCTCTTTAATTCCATCATCTTCTGATTGACAAATTCAGCGATTTTTTTTGTCGTTTTTATATCAATATCAGTCTTAATGGAATATTCGTCGCCGCATATATTGACACGCACACTCTCATTTGTCGAACCCATTAGGCCCCCAGGTAGACACGAATGTCAACTGAAAAAGTTATTCTATCGTTTCGAGCCTGGATATTAAATTTTTAATTTTTTCAGCAGCAGACTCCAACTGGTTACGACTCTCCGATGAATTGTTTTTTTCCGCTTCCAATTCGTTTTTCAGATTACCGTTTTCCTGCTCAAGCACCTGAACTCTGCTTTTTATTTCCTCGTTATTATTTCTTGTTTGTTTCAGTGAACTAAGTAAATTATCTATTTTATTTTCAAGTTCATCAATACAATCAAGCGGCACGTATTTCTCCTTGTAATGAAATAGCTCTCTTAAAGATATTCTTTAGATAAAAAATACAATTATCTGTAATTACAATCTGTTATAGACTTTGTTCTCAATCCTCCTTAAAAAATAACCCATGATTCAGAAAATAACAATGGTCTTTTTTATAATATTATTAATGAAAAGTTCTGTCAAATGAAATTTGAAAAAAATGAAATTTAACATTGTGTCCCACAAAGAGGATAATGTTGTCTAGGAGCTTTTGTACTCGCTCTCAGGGATAACGATGATGAAGACGGGAAAAATGTTGAAATCTGTAAAATACTACGTTTTCAACGAAATATTATTGAAAAAGGCAGCCTATTGCTCTCTCAGCACTGCATTGAATTTTGATTTCGCGGTACTGATAATCTTTTCGCATACTTTTTCAGCCTCTTTGTCGGTAAGGGTTCGGTCTTCAGCACGCAAAAAAACGGAAAAAGCAATACTTTTCTTGCCGGAAAGCAGTTTTTCACCGCGATACACATCAAAAGGCCGTACTGATTCGACAAGTTCCGAGAGTCCGTGAATTTCATCGGAAATGGTTGCTGAGGGAAGCTTCTCATCCATAACAAAACAGAAATCGCGTTCAATAGCGGGGTACCGTGGCAGCGACGTATAGTGTGGCTGTTCTGTTCCACGGGTGAGCAGATCGGTTATAATAAGTTCTGCATAATAAACAGGTGTCTTTATATCGAAACTCTGCAATATATCTTGTTTGATCTTACCGCAGTAACCGTCAATGCCCTGTCCCTCGATTTGGGAGGTTTCCGAGGTATAAAACCCGGATGCAGTATCAGGTGATTGAATATAGGTACATTGCGGCAATCCCAGACTGATGCGGAGAGATTCAATGATCCCTTTAAGGATATAAAAGTTCAATGCCTGTTTTTCCGTATTCCACGAAGCGGGGATGAAGTCACCTTCCAGAAGTATCGCCAAGGTATCAGGTTCATCCGGTTGTTTGCCGCTGCCCCGGTTTATATATTTCTTGCCGATTTCGAAGAAACCGTTGTTGGTATTCTTTCGGTTGATGTTGTAGGCGGTTACACCAAGCAGACTGCCAAGCAGGGTCGTCCGCATTCTTGACATATCCGGGTTTAACGGATTAAGAAGCACTACCGGATCAAGGTCGGGTGTTAGAAGACGGCACTTTTTCTCAGAGGTCATACTGTTGGTAACCGTTTCATGCAGTCCCACAGCAGCCAGTGATTTTCGAATCGTATCGACATTTTTTTCTGTGTGGTTGATTTTCTGATCCAGAGCAACCGTTGCATCTGTCCTGGCGGGGATATTATCATAGCCGTATAACCGGCCGACCTCTTCAATAAGGTCAACCTCCAACTTCAGATCATGCCTGTAATGAGGAGCTTCAAACAGAAGACCTTCGCCGGTATCGTTACAACATGATATGCCCAGTGATGCAAGTGACCGGATGATTGTTTCCTTTTCAACAGGTACACCAAGCAGTCGTGAAACCTGTGCCGGACGAAGGGATATCTGTGTTTTTTTTATGGGATGCGGATATACATCAATTACCCCTTTTGCAACAGTGCCGCCCGCAAGTTCACAAATAAGGTCTGCGGCCATGTCGAGTGCATCAACTAATCCTGTCTCAGGATCGACCCCCCGTTCAAAACGGTAGGAGGAATCGGTCGAGAGATCCAGCCGTTTAGAAGTTTTCCTTATACCAACCGGGTCGAAGAACGCGCATTCAAGGAACACGTCGGTTGTATCTTCAGAGATGCCGGAACCGGCACCACCCATGACACCTGCCAGTGCTGTCGGCTGCTCGCCATCGCAGATGAGCAGGTCCTCTGCTGTAAGCTTTCGTTCGATGTCATCAAGGGTGACGAATGCCTGTCCCTCTTCAGCCCGTTTGATTATTATTTCCCTGCCGCCGATTTTTGCATAATCAAACGAGTGCATCGGCTGCCCATAGAGAAGAAGTATATAGTTTGTTACATCGACCACATTGCATATCGGCCTGATATCAAGGGCTGATAATCGCTGTTTCAACCAGTCCGGAGACTCTTTGATCGTCACCCCCCGAACCAGCCTGCCCATGTAACGGGGACATCCTTCTGCATCCTCTATCGAAACTTTGATATAATTGTCGATGGAATCATCAGACTCTTTCGGTCTGCGGACAAATGGTTTTACCGTGGTAGTATACTGTGCTGCGACTTCCCGGGCAATGCCGATAACACTCAAACAATCACCACGGTTTGGTGTGAGATCAATCTCAATGACCGTGTCATCCTCGAAATATTTTTTCAGCGGTGAGCCAACGACATATTCAGGTGAAAGTTCAATAATGCCGTCATGGTTATCAGAGATACCAAGTTCACGCTCGGAACACAGCATACCGGAAGATTCTGCTCCGCGCAGGGAAACTTTTTTAACGGTGAATTCCGGGCTAAGTTCGGTACCGATTGTCGCAAGGGCGGATTTCATTCCTGCGGTAACATTCGGAGCCCCGCATACGACAGTGAGCGGTTCGCCGTTTCCGGCAGAAACCGTGCAGAGTGATAAATGGTCGGCATTTGGATGTTTTTCACATGACACAACTTCTGCGACAACAACCCCTTCCGGAATGGAGCGGGTTTCCAGAGATGCCACTTCAAGGCCGGCAGTGGTCAGGCGCGTGGCGACCTCTTCTGCCGAAGCGGGAATAGCAACAAGTTCTTTAAGCCAGGTATAGGTTACTTTCATAATAGTCTGTATTCATAGGTAATTGCAAAAGTCGTTTTTTGGATCCCTAAATCCCTTAATAAGGGACTTATAAGGACTTTTTTCTGTTGTATTTCGACTTTTGCAATTACCTCTTCAGGGAAAAAGTTAAAACTGTTTTAAAAAGCGTATATCGTTTTCATAGAACAGACGGATATCATTTATACCGTAGCGAAGCAAAGCAATGCGGTCAATGCCCATGCCGAATGCAAAGCCGGTATATTTTTCATTGTCAATCCCGGCATATTTCAGTACATTGGGATGGACCATGCCGGCGCCAAGTACTTCGAGCCAGCCGCTCTGTTTGCAGACACTGCACCCGCTGCCTTTACAGATAAAACAGCGCACATCGATCTCAATGCTCGGTTCCGTGAACGGAAAGAAACTCGGACGGATTTTTATATCGGTATCTTCACCAAAAAAACGTTTTGAGAAGGCGAGCAGGGTCCCTTTCAAGTCGGCAAGGCTGACATTTTCATCAATATATAATCCCTCGACCTGCCCGAATTGACAATTGCTGCGCGCACTTATCTCTTCATTACGGTAAACGGTTCCGGGCATGATGCAGCGCACCGGTGGCTGCTGCTTTTCCATGACACGGATCTGAACCGGGGAGGTATGGGTCCGCAGCAGGATATCTTCGGACACAAAGAACGTGTCCTGCATGTCACGTGCCGGATGATGCGGCGGAAAGTTCAGTGCTTCGAAATTGTAATAGTCGGTTTCCACATCGGGGCCGTATGCTATATCAAATCCCATACTGACGAAAATATCGCACATCTCATTGCGGATACGGATCAACGGATGGATGCTTCCCTGCGGAAACGGCCATGCCGGCAATGTCGGGTCAAAGGAGGTGTCCTCTGTCGTACCCGCGGTTTTTTCCCAGGGAGCCTGTTTAAACTGCTCTTCAACAGCATTGCGCAACTGGTTCAGTTTCCCGCCGAATACTTTCCGCTCCTCTACGGAAAGGTCTTTCACTCCCTTCAGCAAAGAACGGAAAAGGCCTTTTTTACCCAGATACTTAATCCGGAAATTTTCTGCAGCTGCAGCATCCTGTATTCCGGAGAATTCAGCGGTGACAGCCTTTTCAAGATCATCAAGCGCTTCAGGTGTCCGGTAATGTTCTATAGTTGTCATAGGCGTTCCGATAAACGGTTAGTACCTTACAAATAATTTTCGTGCTTTTTTACCCTGAAGGGCATAAGAGCTACTAAGAAATACCCTGAAGGGCACTGTGTGAATTTCTAAGAATCTCTTTAGAGCAGAAAATTATTTGGTTAAGGCTATAGTCCAGCTTAGCTGGGTACTTATCCATTACATAATATCCAATTCCAGTTTATCCGGGTTAGACTTTCACTGTTTCAACAATTTTACTGAAAACCGTTGGTTCATGCACAGCAAGGTGTGCAAGGGTCTTGCGGTTCAATGCGATACCTTTCTGTTTAAGACCGTTAATGAACTGCGCGTAAGTCATTCCGTTGAGACGGGCACCGGCATTAATTCGTATGATCCACAAGGCACGGAAATCACGCTTTTTCCTTCTGCGGTCAGTATAGGCATAGACACCGCTTTTCCAGAAGGCGTCTTTCGCGGTACGCAGACAGTTTTTACGTTTACCAAAATAACCGGCATTGGCTTTCGTAATTTTTTTTCTTCTTTTTCGGGATGCGACCCTGTTTTTTACTCTTGGCATGGTACTACTCCTTATATAATTATTTTAGATTTGTGATTGCTGATTTTAGATTTCCAGGACAGTAAATAATGTTATGTATTTTAATTCTTTTACCTCAAAAAAAGATTTTTTAATCTAAAATCTCAATTCTAAAATCTAACGCGGGATAAACCCGCAAGTAAGTTCCTTATCAGATTCCTTTCTAAAAAACAAGAAAGCAATCTGTAAGGTACTAAAATGTGATAGTGTTCGGATTACCGTGATAACATTTCTTTAACTTTTTTCTCCTGTGTTTTATCAACTAAAGCGCTCTGGCGTAATTTGCGTTTTCGCTTTGTTGATTTTTTCGTCAGGATATGGCTTGTATACGCCTTTTTCCTTTTCAGGTGACCTTTTGCAGTTGTTTTAAAACGTTTCTTAACTGCACTACGTGTTTTAACTTTAGGCATTGCATGACTCCTCTAGGTAATGTGCATTTGCTAGTGTAAATGTCAGACCCAATTATTTTTCTTCTTTTTTCTCTTTTTCCAGTTTACGCTTATAGGATTGTGTTTTAACTTTGTCGGGAACATACGCAGAAATCATGTTCCTCCCTTCCATTTTATATTTCATCTCAGACTGTGCAACATCAGTAAGATCAGTGTCAATACGATCCAGCAGCTGTTTACCGAAGTTTTTATAGGCAATTTCTCTTCCCCGAAACACAACCGTTATTTTTACCCGGTCGCCTTTAAGAAGAAATTTCCGTGCATGATCTACTTTAAAATTATAGTCATGGATATCGGTCTTCGGATGAAACTTGATTTCTTTCAGGTGCATGACATGTTGTTTTTTCTTTGCTTCCTTTTCCTTTTTTGCTTTTTCATATTTATACTTCCCGTAGTCCATAATCCGGCATACCGGAGGTTCTGCTTTGGGAGCAACCTCAACAAGGTCGTATCCGGCTTCGATCGCCTTGCTTATGGCTTCCTGTGTAGGAATGATACCAAGCGGTTTGCCGTCGGAGTCTACCACTCGTACACGAGGAATCTGGATTCTTTCATTGATACGGGTTGGATCTTCCCGCTTGAATGAGCGTGATCTGTTAATAAATACCTCCTTGGAAAATGTGTAATCTAAGAAATTTGCTTTTCAGCAATTTCTTTTTGTAAAAGGCCAATAAACTGCGGAAAAGGAAGAGTACCCTGATCGCCCTTGGTGTGTTTCCGTACGGAAACCGTCTGTGCATTCATCTCTTTTTCTCCCACAATGACCATATAAGGAATTTTTTTTACTTCTGCATCGCGTATCTTGTAACCGATTTTTTCATTTCTATTATCTTGTTCTACCCTGATTCCTGCAGCTACAAGTGTTTGAGAAACCGTATCTGCGTAAGTACTGAATTTTTCTGATATCGGGATGATCTTTACCTGTACCGGAGAAAGCCATAACGGTAAAAATCCTCCATAGTGCTCTAAAAGGATACCGATAAAACGTTCCATGGAACCAAGCAGGGCGCGGTGAATCATGACCGGGCGCTTCTTTTTACCATCTGCATCGGTGTATTCCATCTCGAACCGTTGCGGCATACTGAAGTCAAGCTGGACAGTACCGCATTGCCAGCTTCTTTTCAGGCAATCAAGTATATGAAAATCGATCTTTGGGCCATAGAATGCACCGTCCCCGGGATTGAGTTTATAGTCTATATCCTTGGATTTGAGAACATTCTCAAGTGCTTCCTCTGAAATATCCCAGAAAGCGATGTCACCGATATATTCTTCAGGACGCGTAGACAGTTCGATATTAAAATCAGTAAATCCAAACGTAGTATACATGTTGAAAATGAAATCGATAACCTCGGAGATCTGCTGCTCGATCTGGTCAGGTGAACAGAATATATGTGCATCATCCTGCGTAAATTGTCGTACCCTGAAGAGGCCGTGAAGTACCCCGGCTTTTTCATGACGGTGTACCAGGCCGAATTCAAAATTCTTTATCGGCAGTTCTCGATACGAGTGAACACTGTTTTTGTATATCAGTAAATCACCGGGACAGTTCATGGGTTTTATTGCATGCATTGCTTCGTCGATTTCAGTAAAGTACATGCTCTCTTTATATTTATCCCAGTGACCGCTGCGGTGCCATAACTCTTCATTAAGGATAATCGGTGTCTTAACTTCAGTATACCCTGCTGCAAGATGCTCCTGCCTGCTGTAATCAGCTATAATATTGTGAAGAATCACTCCCTTAGGATGCCAGAATGGAAAGCCTGCACCTTCCTTGTGAAATGAGAACAGGTCAAGTTCTTTGCCCAGTTTACGGTGGTCGCGCTTTTGTGCTTCTTCCAGGAGCCGAAGGTGTTCTTCGAGCTGCGATTTTTTCGGAAACGAAACACCATAGATCCGCTGCAACATTTTATTCTTTTCATTTCCACGCCAGTATGCTCCTGCACTGGAGAGAATTTTGAACGCCTTAACATAACCGGTATGCGGGATGTGAGGACCGCGGCAGAGGTCAACCCATTCACCGTGATGATAGATGCTGGGATCACCTTCAAGCTCGTTAATAAGTTCTATTTTATAGGGTTCTTCCTTTTTATTGAATAACGAGATCGCTTCTTCCTTTGAACACTCCGAACGTGCAAACGGCAACTTTTGGGCAGCGATATCATGGCACCGTTTTTCTATCTTTGCAAGGTCTTCAGGAGTAAAGGGATTTTCTACATCAAAGTCATAATAAAATCCTGTATCAATAGCAGGGCCTATCGCAATCTTTGCAGAGGGGAAAAGCTCCTGCACAGCCTGCGCCATAATATGGGAAGAAGAATGCCGGAATATTGACTTGCCTTCTTCCGAATCGAAGGTAATGATCTCTACCGTGTCGTTTTCATGGAGAGGTGCAGCGAGATCGACAAGTTCCCCGTTAACCTTTGCAGCGAGTGCAGCTTTCGCAAGGCCCGGACCTATGGAACGGGCCAGGTTTTCTGCATTCGCACCCTCGTCGAGGGCTATAGCAGTACCGTCGGGCAATAAAACGTTCATAGTATACCTGTTTTACATTACATATAAAGTTATTTTAATAACACAAAACTTATACATCGATCCTCTATTTTTGCTTATCAGCCCCGTTTCAAACAGGGTGCCCTGGGGTAAGAGGAGAACCGTTGGGCTCGAATGAAATACCGAATTAAAAATGATAGTATAAAATAAATTCGGTTTTACCAATTGGGATAGGGTCAAGTTTGTTTTCACCTGACTCTTCATCAACAATCAGTAATGGGCGATACTGGAATTGAACCAGTGACTCCTTGCATGTCAAGCAAGTACTCTAACCATCTGAGCTAATCGCCCTCACATAAATATATTCAATACGATGTATTGAATAATAATCAACCAAAAATACGAAAGCTGAGATCAGATTGTCAATGCCGTGGCTGTAAAAATAGTATAGGGTACATTCTTTTCATGGAATAAATCCTCTTTTATCCCTGATACAATAAATGAATCCTCCTGGACAAAGTACCCTTTAGTACCTTACAGATTGCTTTCTTGTTTTTTAGAAAGGAATCTGATAAGGTACTTATCCAGTTCATCTGGGTTAGGGTATAAATCTTAGTAGAAGCTGAAAAGCTTTTTCAAATCTTTCAGCTTAACTAATGTTTATTTCCGCGTTCCTTTCACCGTATCTGAAGGTGCGCTCTCGCCCATGATATTATAAGAAGCTACATAATACCAGTAATAGGTCGGCCAGGTCAGTGGAACGATGTCATTGTACTGCTGTTGCGTCGTTGTTGTGAGAGAGTCATAGGAACCTTGTAAAGAGTCTGCCCGGTAAATAATGTAACTCTGTGCCGGGGAACCGGATGACGGCATCGACCAGGTAAGATTGATATGGGTCGGTAATGAATCGGCAACCAGGCCCTCTGGGGGAAGAGGTGCTGCCGAGGGCTTCCTGTAGCCAATACCATAAGCGCTGCTCAACACGCTTTGACCAATTTGATTGATAGCCTTTATCCGGTACACATATGAAACATCACTCTGTACCGTATCGTGGAAAGTAGTACTGGTGGTTGTAACGCGCAGTTCAGGGCTGGTGAAACCGGTATCGCTGTCCCGGTACACGGCGTATTCATCGGTGTTCTGGCAGGTCGACCATGACACGGTAATGGTATCTACCTTGGTGCCCTGCGATGCGTTCACCCATGTTGGCGGTGATGGAAATTCCCATAACAGTTTCCCCGATTTCGAGCCGCTTTTTGATCCTTCCCCGACGATACTGTATGCGGCAATTTTATAATAGTAGGTGATATCAGGCAGTGGTGTCGAGTCATTATATGCTAATTGAGTGGTTGATACCAGGCTTGTAAAGGTACCGGTTGAGGAGGTGTTCCGGTAGACGGTATAGCCGTCAGCACCGGCACTTGCAGTCCAGGTTAACGGGATATGGGTCATATATTGTTCACTGCCCACAGTAATCGTTGTAGGAGGGGATGGCGGTACCCGCTTACCCTTTTTAGCAGTTGTCTTACTCCCTTCACCTACTAAATTATAGCCTGATACCTTGTAATAATACGTTGCAGTGTCCTGTACAGTATCATAGTACAAGGTAGGGGTAATACTGTCAATTTTTATGTAGGCACCTGCAGAGTCGAGTGAACGGTAGATTAGAAATGCATCTGCTAGAGAGCCGCTGGTGTTTTGAGCCCAATTTACTATAATATAATGTTCATTCCCCCCAACACTGAAACTGGATGGCGTCAGAGGCACTGTTATAGCACCGGCTTTTACGTAGTCACTGTAATCACTCGTCCCGCCATCATTATTGGACCGTACTTTATAGTAATATTTCGTTGATGTTGTCAGTGTGTCATTGAACGTAGTGTCGGTTGTTGAATCGATGCGGGAGACATTGCTGGATGAGGTTCCGCGATAAATATAATATTGTTCGGCGAAATTGCCTGCTGTCCAGGAAATGGTGACATAATCGATATATTCAACTGCCCAGATGCTGTCAGGAACTTCAGGATCAGGCTGACAGAATATTGCAGGGCCTGCATCACTCTCTTCATAACTGGAATAGGCGGAGATCTTGTAGAAATAAGAACCCACGTCGTAGTCGTTATAGTAATTGATCGAGTAGGATGTCACTGAATCAATTGGTATAAAGGTATCATTATCGGACGATCTATAAATGACGTATCCTTGTATATACGATGATGAAATTATTGACCAGGTGAGCCTGTTGTAGCTGCTGGTACTGGATCCGGAAAGATTTTTGGGATAGGTTAAAAGTCTTCCTGTTGCATATGGTGAGAGAGACGTTTCGAACTCCTCCTTGATGGAAGTGATCTTATAATAATAGGTCGAGTCAGGAGAGACAGCAGTGTCATTATGGAATGTGTCTCTGACCGTGGCAATTCTTGTATATGCGGATGAAATGTTAACTGAGGACCGGTACAGATTAAATCCTGTTGCCGGAGGTACCTTTTCCCAGGAAAGGGCAATACGGGACTTATAGAGATAACCGGATGCGGTAAAGTTGACCGGGTAGGAAAACGCTTTCAGGTATCCACCGTTATAGGACGACAGAGCGCCTTCCTTACCATTGGCGCCTACCGCAGAAGCTTTATAATAGTAATAGGTCGTAGTTGTATCGGTAATGGATGAGTCTTTATAGATAGTTGTATCCGTAGAATCTATGAGTGTATAGGTCCCTGAAGATGAGGTGGACCGGTAGATATAATATTGGGCTGCTCCGGTCACACTATACCAGGATAGCAGGATATACGCGTGATACGTACCGTCTGATGCATTAAAAGAACTCGGAGCCGAAAGTGTTTTAAAATTACCGTAATCGTAACTGCTTAATCTGCTCCCCCTGTCCTGCGTGTCAAAAACAGCGATTTTATAATAACATCTCGTATTACTGTATACCGTATCGTAGAAATAAATGGTAGATGAAATGCTGGGATGCTGAATGGTGGCGTGGTGATAGTATCCGCTTGATGATGTTGAATCGCTTCTATAGAGATGGTAATATTTCGGATTTTGCGATGTGGACGTTGGATACCAGGAAACTCTTATTGAGTCATAGTAGGTACCACTTGAGACCGAGCTGATTGAAGGCGTGGTGAGCCCGGAAAAGTAAATTCGGCCCTCCACCGGATTTGAGCGGCTTTGCCCATACTGGTTGCGTGAAGCCAGGACATAAAAATGAAGATAATAGTCATTGAGATAATCCCGGTAGGTGATATAGTTGGATATGCTTTGAGGGATTGTGTCCAGAATAAGAGTATACTCTCCCTGTATCTCGTTTGACCGGTATAATCGATACCCCTGGCTGTCATATTTTGGGTCCCATTGTAAAGTAACATACGAGTAACTGCTGATTGATGCATAGAGGTCTGTCGGTCTGGATGGCGGCATACCCGCCGGCGCGGTCATCGATCCGCCGGCGGTAATCGAACTGTTATAGAGATCGGTGGCCGTTATTTTATAGTAATATTTCTGCGCAAAGGATACACTGTCAATCAGAAGACTCGTTTTTCTTCCATGATATACACTGTCAAGAGTGGTGGGTGACGGCCCGACATGGACTGTATAGGTAAGGGTGTCGTGTTCTTCATTGGGATCATAGGCATAATAGGTAAAGTTAATAATGCCATGCTGGGCAGAGAAATCATAATCATACCAGAGAGTGTTTTCTGCTGAAGTGACGATATATTTCGGTGCCTGGTTGTTGGTAAAATTATTGCCATTCGGGTCCCAGGGATTGGACTGAGTATAGGAATCTTCGTCATAGTTGACGCAGGATAAAATAAGCGCCACTATACTGCAGAAGATTAAACAGTACGCTTTTTTACTCGTAGGCTCGATTTTCACAGTGTGTTCCTTTGAAATGTATGTAAAAACATAATGATCCAGTGTTATTAGAACGGTATTGAAATGCCGAAGGCCACAGCAAATGCGCCGCCGATGCCATAGAAGGCATTTCCTTTTCGTGTAAGGCTGTCGGTCTCTTTGAGTGCCTCGTCGACAGCTGTATAATAACCTTTATATTGTGATGATGTCAGCCCGGGCTGATTATAATTGGCATACGCGGCATCCGCTTTGTCAACTTCCTGTTGCGCCTCACGGTTGTAATAGACGCCGAGCCCTGCAAAGCCGGCTGCCAGGGTTCCAAAGATAACCCTGCGTGTCCACTGGCCCTTCCTGTGTTTTACCTGTTTCAGAGAATCGATATAGGCCTGTGATGTCAGTTTCACGCTGATGGTATCGGATACGGAACGAACTATGGTCACCGGTCTGGTAACGGAGATATATTTCGGCAGCAGGCAATTAAGCGTATAGGTACCAGGATCTATTGTGTCACTGAAAAAAGGCGTCTGCCCCAGTGTGTCACTGTTCAACACCACCGAGGCACCCGGGGGATGGCTCAGCACTGCCAGGCCGCCGAAACGGTTTGCCAGTTTTATCAGGTATTTTTTCTGCGCACCGCCGGAGAGGGTAAATGTTTTTGAAAACCGCTGATACCCATACAGTTCGAGTGTGATATCATAAGATCCGGCAGGTAATGAGTCTGCTGTATACGGTGTGATGCCGGCTTTTTTCCCGTCAATATACACCGAGGCGCCTGTTGGTTGGCTTAATACCTGGATAGTTACCGTTTGAGAAGATTTTGATGCAAACGGTGGCGGTTGAATAGTTTCCCGGGGAGTAGTAGTACTGCCGCCTGCGTAAATATCATCGCTCTTAATAAAGAGACGCTTCAGTGCAGGAGTGAGATGGTTCTGTATTTCCCTGGTCGTACCTTTGATCTGTATCGTGACAGAATTGATCAGTTTTTTTTCTACAACATCCCCGAGATACAGAATAAGGGTATGTTGGACATCATCCGATGCAATATTCCCCCAGATTATTTTCTCTGCCTGCAGACGGACTCCTGCTGCATAAATACAGCTGTCAAACGAGCATGTTTCGAAATGCAGCTGGTCATCCGCCTTCAGAATGTTCTGTGTCTCCTCAAGATCGAGGATGTTTTTAATCCCCAGGGTAAAGGATTTGAAAATTATCCAGTTGGTGAGCTCCAGCGCTTCAGGAGTGGTTTTCCTCTCAATCGTTTTCAATGGTAACACTGCAATGCGCACTTCTGTTTTCTTTTCTCCGGATTGGGGGAAAATATTCTGGGATAACAGAAAGAAGAGAAACAAATACTGACTGATTTTAAACGAATTACGTAATCTTTTATTCATTATAGTTACCCTGGTTAGGTGATTGCTGGTTTTCAATGCATACTGAGGCTATTTATTATACCTCGGCATGCCTCTTGACAGAATTACTATTGTATAAATTAATTAATAATATATTATTATCACGTTTTTATTTTCAATATCTGGAAATATATTTTAAAAGGCTACACAATGTTATCAAGGAGACGAAATAGTGTAAAACTTGATTGTATTCATTTTTTGGAGTATCTTTATTTATAATGCTTGTAACTATTCAGGTGATGTGGCTTTATCGGTGTCATTGCGAGCGAAGCAATCTCATTTCTCTGACGTAGGAGATTGCTTCGCTTCGCTCGCAATGACATTATTAAAAACTATAGCTGAATAGTTACTAACGCGGGATAAACCCGCAAGTAAGTTCCTTATCAGATTTCTTTCTAAAAAACAAGAAAGCAATCTGTAAGGTACTAATGCTTAACGTTATTTATAATACTTAACGTTGAAATAAACCCTTTGTGAATTTGTGTCTTTTTAGTTGAGATACCTTGATTGTTAATCAAACAGGTCTACAAAAGTAAAAAGAATGGTCTACGGAAAATCAGCCATAATAAAGCATTATAAGTCAATTCTGCGTATATTAATTAATGAGTCTCAACTAATTTCAGGAAAAACTGTTTGTAACTATTCAGGTGAATTATAAATACGAAGTTTTATTGACTGTTCAGGTGTTATTTAACAAATCAGTTGAAGTACTTGTATACTA
>CBDVBE010000062.1:0-21276 GCA_965372145.1 uncultured bacterium
ATTATCATTAGCCTCCCAAGCATTTTATACAACTATACCATTTTAACCCTCTGGGGTTTATAAAGGAAAAACTCCATGCTTTGCATGGAGATACCACTGTTTCATTCGGGCACAGCCGTGCTTTTTTTATCAGCGGTTTCCAGCCGCAACAAATCAAGCCACCACATCTGGTGGTGGTCATTTGACTTCAAAATGTTATCTCTTTTTTCTAAAGACTGTAATACTAATTATCAGCCAGAAAACAATCGCACTCACGGTTATAAAAAATACCGGCACTCCACCGAGTCCACCCAGGGCTGGAGCTGCCAGAAGCGGCACCGCCGAACTCGTCCACAATCCGCCGCCCATAAACGGTTCATGGAGGAGCTGTTTAGAGGCAAAGGCGTCGGCTGCGGGGGATTCGTATTCAGGATCGACAACGCGCAGGAGCAGGAGACCGGTTGCGGTAACCCCCATAGACTGTCCCATCTCAGCAATAGAGCGTTCAAACCATGCATCGGGAAGCAGTCTCCTTGCTAAAACAAGAATACAGAACATATTCCATGCAATACCTGCAACTACCAGAATTAAGAACGGCGTCAGGGCTGGTATGATTGTTTTTATGTTTATCATGGCAATAGCGGCTACTACTAAAAAATCCAGTGAGCAATTCTGGATCCTGCGTGTCAGCCCATGATCAATTAATTTGTGCTTATCGAATTTATCATCAACAAACTGAACGATTAATCCGCCAAGCATACACAAAGGAAACAAAGGAAAACTTATCGCAACGACATGCAATGTTTTATTCCCGACAACGGAATCCATTCCCAGCAGCGCCTGTTTACCCAGCCAGCCCAGAAAGATTGCAAGGCCGACAACAACAATATGCAGTGTGAATGATTCAATTGCATCTGCTGAGATGGTTAATTTACCGGCACTGGGGCGTTCCTTTACGTCATACACTGAAGAGGCAGATGCATTGATGGCCTTTGGGGTATGTTTGATATACCCTTTACGGGCTGCCCAGTTAATAAGGGTCATACCGATAATAATTGCACTCATTATACCCACGGTCGCGCTTGCCAGAGATAAGTCTTTGCCTTCCGGATAACCCAGGCTTTCAAAAACAGGGCCCATACCGGCGGCTGTACCATGACCACCCTCAAAACCTATCGGAATAATAGCACCAAACATATCCGGTACACCAAAAAGCGGGGTCAATAGTACGAGGGTAAGTCCAATCCCCACGGTATACTGCCCCCAGGCTACTATCTGTCCATAGGCAAGCTGCGGTCCTGCACGATGCCACAGTGTGCTGATCTTAGGGAGGGTAACACCAAGGAAGAGACAGGCAAAAACAATGTTTATCAGAAAACCCGGGATTTTTCCCCATCCGAAGGTCCACGTATTAACAAACTCAAGAACCTGCGGATTACCATTTGCCTGTAAAACCTGGATAATAATAAGGCCGGCCACACCTCCAATAACACATGACGGAAGATATAATTTTTGAAGTAATGTACTGCGCATGCGCAGCCAGTGTCCTATCCAGAGCAGAATACAGAGACCGATAAACGGTTGAACCATAGGTTACCCCCTCGAGAATTATATATGATTATATACATGAAATATAAAGTATGAGCAGTAATAACATTAAATATTAGTATAATATTTAATCAGTTGTTTGTTTCTGAAAAAAAGATGTGTTTACAAAAACCGGAAAAAGAGAAAATGAAAAAGGGTACGAATACTATTCGCACCCTTTTATAATCTGAATACTCCTGAAATTTACTCTTCCAGTTTTTTAGCCAGATTTAATGTAAATGTTACTATAGCAGCTTGCGGGCCGACAATTGCACCCTCTCTCCATTCCAGGACATCAAAGCTGAGATCAAGGGTACTTCGTTTACTTTTCACACCAAATCCCGCAGAAACCTTTGCCCCTTTTCCCGAATTAGCCAGATCCGGATCCCAGTTTGAAGTAAATGGCCAACTTGTTTCTTCCTGTGTTAGGGTACTATCTCCACTGTCAAAAATCTGGTAGTCGGTAATTTCTCTTAGTGCCGTGAAAGTAAGACCGAATCGTGGGAGGAGTTCTTTGAAAATCCAGAAATCTTTAATGGATCCTTCAACGCCCATTCGAAATTTATGTTTTATAACAATAATGGTGGTGTCTCTCGTATTAACCATAGACAAGGGATGCCTTTTTTCAAAAGTGTAATACCCACCACTATATTCCGGACAAAAAGTCAGGTTATCTAAAAATGAGGGCTGACATCCAAGCCACCAGTCAAAGTATGTTTTGTTATATTCCAAAAGTCCTTTATCTACAATGGTGATTGTATCGGCATCATTATCATAAGCCAGTATTAAATTATCCAAGGTGGAATCTCGTTGCAGTTCAAATTTTTCGGTTTTATACCATAATCCACCGATCCAGAATGTTTCTCCAATAGTCCCCGACAACTTTGTACCTGCTCTCAGGTATATATTTTTCTGAAGATCTGTGGTTTTTGACTTGTCATCAATATTACATAGCGTGAGTGCATCGGGGAGAGTATCAAGGACATTATGGTCGGTGTTAAAGTTATCAGCAGCATTTGATGTTCTATCCCCGTCTAAATTTGGGAAAAAGGCCCTGAATTCAGGATTCAGTTTTATGCCACTTTCACCAAACCAGATCATTGCGTCCAGATTAACACCAAAACCAACATATTTCCTGGTAACCGTCGAATCATATCCCATCACAGTATTGATGGTATCTCCATTATTATTCTCATACTCATATCTTAGTTCTTTCTTTTCCTTTTCTTCATATTTTGAATGCTCAAAAAAGCCACCCAGACCTATGACAAAATTATCATTCGGTTTTAAACACAGATTTAATTGCGGCCAATTGGGAAACCACCGCCCCTCAGCCATAGACTGAAAATTATCCAAAAAACCGAATTCAGACTTAGCGACTTTATAAAAGGTACCTGACATTGCCCGCTTATCATTCATTGTCAAGCCCGCAAAAAAATAGTCCCCGAAAGATTTAATTGCAATTATCTGTCCATACGTCTGCGCTGATCCTTCAAGATCCATGATAACGGCAGACGCCTGTACTTGATTGGGATAGGCGTATATTTTGCAGGGTTTTCCGATAGTCCAGCCAATATCACCTATGACCCCACAGCCTCCCATCGCGTCAATTCTGGCATTTACTCCCTCAACATTTTGTGCATAGACAGAAAAAGACATGCATAAAGCAGTAAATAATAAGAATAGTTTTTTGAACATAAATAGGCTCCCCTCCAATTTAATGATGTAAAAGTGTTTGGTATAACATTTATCATATCATAAATTAGTATGGTATATAAATTATCAATTGCTGTCTATGCTTTGCAAGAAATTTGACAAAAAATAGTTTTTTCAGCAGAAAAAGGTTTTATTTTTAAGATTTTCGTATTATAGCATTATCTAAATTGCAGTATCACTATTCTAAATAGAAGAGGTAAAATAAGTAGGCTTAATTTATTTGTAACACCTTTAGCAGATGGATGTTTTATCCAACCTGTTGAATCAACTTGTATTTGAGATTTATATTCTTCTTGTTTAACAATGAAAAATAGTTCTGCAACAATCACACAAAGGAGGTGGGGATGAAACTCTGGCAGAAAATAATTATCGGTATGGTTCTGGGGGTGATTACAGGTCTTATCGCCGGGGAAAAAGCTGTGTATATAAAGCCTCTCGGCACCATGTTTATCAATCTAATAAAAATGCTTATCGTACCGCTTATATTTGTCTCACTCGTTGTCGGTGTCATCAGCATGGGTAATGACGTCAGGAAAATGGGAATTATCGGAGCAAAGACGTTAGCGTTATATCTGTTTACCACGGCTATAGCGGTCACTATTGGTTTACTTTTCGGAACCCTTTTTTCACCGGGGAAAGGTGTTGATATCAGCTCAATCGGGACTGTTTCAGCAAAACCATTTCCGGGATTTATCGAAACACTGGTCAACCTGGTTCCTAAAAACCCGGTTAGTTCGCTTGCACAGGGTAATGTGTTACAGATTATTGTGTTTGCAATTTTATTCGGGATTGCAATTTCCTTTACCGGAGAAAAAGGAAAACCGGTAGTTAATCTTTTTGAATCATTAGCAGAAGTTGTTTATAAATTAACCGCGATGGTTATGCAGGTAGCCCCAATTGGTGTATTTGCGCTTATGGCCTGGGTTGTCGGCGAATATGGACTGGATTTGCTGTTGCCATTGATAAAGGTCATTTTAGCGGTATATATCGCGTGTATTATTCATATCCTGATTGTGATTTCAGGGTTGATAAAGTTTGTTGCCGGACTCAGCCCGATTAAGTTCTTAAAAGGAGTAATTGATCCTTTCGTTTTTGCATTTGCCAGTACGAGTAGTTCCGGAACTTTGCCTATTACCATATCTGCCGCTCAGAAAAATTTAGGAGTTTCCAGAAAAATATCGAGTTTTGTACTTCCTTTGGGCGCGACTATTAATATGGATGGGACAGCTTTATATCAGGGGGTTACTGCACTTTTTGTTGCTCAGGCTTTTAACATTGACCTGAATTTTCAACAATATATTATTATTATCCTGACATCCACTCTGGCCTCGATTGGCACCGCAGGTGTACCCGGCGCAGGTCTTATCATGCTTTCCCTGGTGCTTACCTCTGTTGGATTACCAATAGAAGGTGTGGCTATAATAGCCGGCATTGACAGGATTCTCGACATGGCAAGAACTTCTGTTAATGTTGTTGGCGATTGTATGGTTGCTTTAATTGTCGGTAAAAGCGAAAATGAGTTTGACGAGAAAATATTTAATCGGGAGTCAGCACTCAAATAAATGCTTTTAATTAAATAATATCATCAACAATTGGTTGTTTTCGTAGATAGGCAACCAAAAAGTTACCTATTATATAAAAAAGTGCCCGTTTTGTTACATTAAAAATATTGTGCAATTCCATTGAATTCTATATATATTAAGCTTAGGTAGGTGGGGGCCGCCAAATGGCCCTCCCGTTATATAATCCATAACAAAATGTTAGCTTAAGTAAGTAATCACTACGAGTGGGAGTATTTTTTAATAAATCTTTTTGGGGAGGGGAAGTATGAAATCCATAAAATCCGCACTACTTTTTCTTATCCTTTTTGGTTGTTTTTATCAACTGTTTTCCAATGATACTGAATATCGGAAGGCGTATGCAGATCTTGCCAAGATGGGAGAGGTATATTTTCGGTTTGGTGTGAATAACCTTCAAGAAATCAATGCCTTAGATAATGTAATTTCTATTGATGAGGTAACCGGCCATGAAGTATATGCCTTTGCTAATCCAAAGGAATTTGAAGCATTTCTGAATTATGATCACTACTACAAAGTTTTAACACCTCCGGGGTTAGAAGGCCCCAGGCCTGAAATGTCTGATTATGCTGACCTTGATAATCTGCAATGGGATAAATATCCTACGTTTAGTGGTTATAAAAATATGATGCATGGATTTGCATCCAAATACCCGGATAAAGTAAAAATTTATAATATCGGCACAAGCATCAATGGGCGGGATCTACTGGTTGCCAAAGTTTCAGATAATGTTGAAGAGGAAGAATGTGAGCCTGAATGGTTTATGATGGGCGCTATACATGGGAATGAAACCATGGGAAGTATAATATGTTTGCGGCTTATTGAATATCTTTGCGAAAGTTATGAAAGGGATGAACGTGCGCATAGGATCCTGGACAGTGTTGAAATGTACATACTGCCTTTTTCGAATCCTGACGCTACCTATAGAAGTGGAGATGATAATATCTATGGTGCTGTTAGAGAAAATGCAAATGGAAAAGACCTGAACCGTAACTGGCCAAAAATGCCGGGTACCGGAACCTCACAGTCACCTGAAAAGGAAACACGAAATATCATGGCTTTCGAAAAAGAGCATAATTTTGTTATGAATATAGATTATCATGCCGGTGTTGAAACGGCTATATATCCCTATTCATCCATTTCCAGGAGAACACCGGATGATGCATGGTGGAAATATGCTACACGGGTCTATGCAGACCTGGTTCAGGAAAACAGTCCTTCCGGATATTATAATGATTGTGATAATGGTATCTGCCATGGGTATTCACAATTAGGGTATGTTGCAATAGGTACAACAAAAGACTGGTTCTATTATCATATGAGTACCCGGGGAATCAGCAATGAATTAACATCAACGAAACTGGTTCCTGAATCAAAATTGGAGGATTATTGGGACTACAATATAGATGGCCTGTTAGCCTATATTCAGGAAGCTCTTAATGGCTTTCGCGGCACTGTGGTTGATGAAGTAACCAAGGTAGGTTTAGCCGCCAAGGTCTTTGTTGAAGATCATGATAAAGTCGGTGACAGTTCCTGGGTATATGCCGATTCATCAGGCGGCCATGGAAATTATTACCGCCCGATATATCAGGGTAATTACGATGTGACTTTCTCATGTGAAGGGTGTGATCCTAAAACTGTTGATAATATCAGTGTACAGAATGGAAAGGCTACAATCGTTAACGTAGAGCTTGATTGCGGTTCTACAGATATTATTAATAATTTCCATAATGTTAATACACAAATTTCAATAGTATCTTTTGGCAGAGGGATTAAAATTAATTGTGGTAATTTAAAAGGCATTGTTAACGCTGCGGTATATGATATGAATGGTAAACTGGTAAAAACGTTACCGATAAAAAATGGTGTCGGCACGCTGGTCTGGAATGGGTTAAACAATGGATCACAACCGGTTAGTTCAGGTTGCTATATTTTTCAGATTCAGGCGGCTGATAAGAAAATTTCACAGTCGTTTGTGTTATCGAATTAGAAATTTTTGAAATTAGTGTCTGTTAAAAATTGACAAATGATCGTCATTCCCGTGTGTTTTAGGCGGGAATCCATGCCCTGAAAAACTCAAAAAGCTGGATTCCGGCCAAAAGCATGCCGGAATGACATTCAAAATAAGCTAAATGTAACAGAAACTATTTATTCACTCTAAATCGGGAGAGAGAGAGGTAATAAAAATGAAAGGTCTTAAATCTGTCATACTCACACTTTGTATTTTAGGAGCGTCTTTTACGCTCTTCGCTCAATACGTCTGGGATTACCCGGACCGGCCAAGTTATTCAGAATGGTGTAAAATTATGACTGACCTGGGAGAATATGACCAGGTTATCTGTGATACATTAGGTACAACCGGGAGTAGTTATAACAGGATAATACATTGTCTTACAATAACCACTAATCCGGAAGAGCGGGGAGAAAAGCCTCAATTTCAATGGACTGCCGGTATTCACGGGAATGAGACCAGTCCAATTATGAATGCGCCGTGGATGTGCGATTGGCTGGTAAACAATTATGGAACAGATGCTCGAGCCACAATGATTCTTGATAGCGTTATTATTAAAATGGTTGCGCTGCATAATCCTGATGGATGTTATGCCAATGGGGATGGTACTTTTGGAGGTGTAAGAACAAACGCTAATTCTGTTGATATGAACCGGAATTATCCCTATCCTAAAAACTATCCGGGCCTGGGAACAAATAATGCAACAGTGCAGAAAGAAACCCGGATAATGATGGATATGTACAATGACAATGTATTCACTCTGGGGTGGGGCTGGCATTCAGGTTTTGAAGCTTTTTCTGTACCCTGGACATGTATCGTGGGAAAACACAAAGATTTTGAATGGTATAACTATGTCTGCCGTGACTTTATAGATAAGGTTCAGGCGCTGGGAGGGTCCAGCTATTGGAGTGCATATCAAAATGGTATGGCATGGACTACCGGTGAATATAAAGTTCTAAAAGGCACCGGGAAAGACTGGGTATGTTTTTACGGCTATTGCAGAGGAAACTGCCCGGAGATCAGCGATAAACAGCTGTTAACGTCGGCAAGCGAGTATCAAAGGTATTGGGACTGGACCTATGAGGCAACCCTGGATTATATACTCGAAATATTAAACGGTATCCGCGGAAGGGTCCATGTAGCCAAGCAGGGGGTCAGAGCAAAAGTTTTTGTTAATAACCATGATGAGGATATTAATGGTGTTGATTATCACTCGTATGTCTTTTCTGATTCAACCGGTAATGGGTGTTACACTCGTATGATCTCTAAAGGAACTTATTCAGTGACCTATTCAGTTGAAGCAGATGACAGTCCTGACGGGAAGGCATATGATACTACCATTACAGGTATAGTGGTTGAAAATGGCGAAAAGACTCATATGGATGTTTTCTTTGGTGAGGGCACAGAAATTGCATTTAATAAAAACAGCGTTAATCTTGCTGATGTAAAGATACGAACCCTTTATAAAGGTATTATTATCACACTGGGCAACAATTCAGGCAGTGTTAAAGCGGACATATATAATGCAAACGGGAAGTTGGTAAAATCCTTATTTTCAACCGGCAACAGTATTTCATGGAACGGGTTAAATAATAATGGTAACAATGTAAGCGCCGGTTGTTATATCTTAGACCTGCAAACAGCAGATAATAACCTTAAAAAGGCATTCATTCTTTCGAAGTAAGCAAATTGGTTCAGTTGAAAAGAGTTATTGAATTATATTAAGAAAGTATTCTCCCGCAGAAGGGGGGATACTTTTTTTTAATCAGGTTATACTTATGAAAAAACAATGTATCCTTGTATTTGCATTACTATCGCTATCATTTTCTCAGAATTATATAAATGATACACTTGCGGTAAGAGCTATTCTTGATAGTAACGGGTTAAATACCTGTTCCGTTGACAGGTGTTCCGATTCAAGTGAAGGGAGGATTGTAAAACTTAATTTAATTGGAATGGGCATATCCGGACTTCCACCTGAAATCGGACTGTTGAAGGACCTGATAGAGCTAAACCTTGAAGCTGACCGGATTACATCCCTCCCTCCTGAAATCGGGCTATTGGAAAACCTTGAATCCCTTAACCTTGCTTATAATGAGCTGACCTCCCTCCCACCTGAGATTGGTCAGTTAGCAAACCTGACAGGACTCTGGCTGCAGAATAATCAGTTGACCCTACTTCCTCCTGAAATCGGGCAATTAAAGAATCTAACCACACTCTATCTTGACTTTAATAAAATAACTTCACTTCCTTCCGAGATTGGACTGTTGAGAAATTTGACATCTATTTATCTTAGGAGAAATAAACTTTCCTCCCTTCCTTCCGAGATAGGACGTTTAACAAACCTGATCCATCTCTGGCTTGATAGCAACCAGCTTACCACCCTTCCTCCCGAAATAGGGCAACTGAAGAACCTGGCAACACTTTGGGTTTTTAAAAACCAGCTTACTCACCTGCCGGCTTCTCTGGTAAAACTTGCTCCTCAAAAGAATTGTAATTTCAAGATAAACAGACTTGATCCAGAAAAGCTTTCACCTGAATTGATTACCTGGTTGGATACCTGGGATGCCGGATGGAGAGAGAAACAATTCATTACGAAGTAATTTTATAAGTCAATTTAAAAAGGTCTGCCTGTACAGGCAGACCTTTTTAAATTATCAAATACTGTTACCTATCTCTAGGGTTTACGCCCCGAATGAAAGACGGTAAGCGTTATTAAAGCTGCCTTCGGACCGATAAGCAGGCCATTCTCATAATTCAAAACATCGGCACTGAAATCCAGAAATGCGTATTTTCCTTCAAGCCCAAAACCCATGGAAAGTTTTAAACCAGGATCCTGTGCACTAAGATTCTTAAAATTTGTAGATACAGGAAAATTTTCTATAATAGTAACTTTTTTACCATCAATTACTTTTATAACCTCTTTAGTGCGTCTTGAATGTAAATACGTAAGTCCCATTCTCGGAACAAACTCTTCTATTATCCAGAATCCTTTACACGGTTTTTCTACAGCAAAACGAAATTTATGATCTCTTACCGTGAATATCGTGTCGCCATGCGTTCCAGTAATATGGGATGTTGACCACTGCCTCCATTTACCCACATAATCAGGACTAAAATATAGATTATCGAATTTTTTGATTTTATATTCAAACCCACCCCAGAACAGTATCTGATTTTCCTCATAAACGTCCTCTCCGCCATTTATAACATAAGATATATCAGAAGTGTCTTGAATGCCCGGTCCTAATGTTATGGAGTTTTGAGCAAGTGTTCTTTCATAATTGTATCTCTTTGTTTCATACCATAAACCACCGATGACAAATGCATCTTTGATCTTGCCCATTAACTTCATTCCGGCTTTTCCCCTTATATTTTTCTTAATACCAGTTGTTTTGAAAGTCCAGTCAGTGTTGGTAAAAGTATTCGTATCAGCCAGATTGGAATTATTATTGATTTTATCTTTTGCATCGCTGGTCCTTATTCCTTCCAATTTGGGTATGAAAAATTTAAATTCCGGATTTATCCCAAAATTACCGATTTTTATCTTAAAATCCAGAATACCACCGGCACCAATATATTTATAATCGACTGTTGTGTCCACCATGATTGAAACCGAGTCGGTAGGGCCTGTTGTCAAGGCGTATGTGTGTTCAGATTCTTCAAGGCCGTCAAATTTTGAATACTCAAGAAAACTGCCCAGACCAAACTGAAAGTTATCATTTATTTTAAATCCAAGGAGTAATCTAGGGTAATTAGCAAATTTTTCCAGCATAACATTTTGTTTGTCGAAATTGATAACATCAGCGAGGTAAGGATCATCAGCATAGTTTGAATAAAAAGCCCCTGGCATTTCCGGCTTATTATTGAATGTCAAGCCAATTGCAAAACGGTCCTTGATAATTGATTTCGTGGCAATAATCGAACCAAAATGGGTTTCGAGGCCGGTAATTTTCTTCATAATTCCAGTCCCCTGAACCCGGTCAGCCCAATCCACACATTTCAAAGGCCGGTCGATAACAAATCCAAAATCACTGGGAACGCCGGCACCGCCCAATGCATCAAGCCGTGCATTAACTCCCTCTATATCCTGCGCTTCGGTTATAAAAACGCAGCAACATGAGATAATTGAGGCAATAAAAAGTTTTTTAAACATGTATAAACCTCCTTGAATGATTAATTCACTGACAAATAAATATTACTGGAATTTAATATTAGAACCGAGTTCTCGATAAAATCCCCCTTTGTTATTACGAAAAAAGTAATTGTATGGATTGTCATTGCGGATAAAGTAAAATTCTCCCAATAAAAAGTGATTGTTTATTAAAATAAAATGTACCGCAAAGAGGAACTACCACTATTTTTATATAGAGCATAATTTCATAAAAAAAATTAAAGCAGGAAAAATAGGTAAAAAGATTTTATTGGCATTTGCTGAAAAAAGAAGAATCTTGCGGAAACAGAAATAAGCTAATATCAAAAGGCGAGAGGAGAATGATTTATTCTACATAATTTCATTCAAAAGAGATAATGCAATATTGCAATACGAATAAGCAGCTATTTAACTTGTTGTTCATTCTTATTTAGGGAATAAAACAACACTAATTCCTTAATTATTTTATACTTTGGGTAGACTCCCAATCAATATCAGTGGAATCTAACCAAGTTTCAACATTATTTGAAAGAGCAGCTCTACTCAGCTTATTGTAACCAAAATCGCAAACGCTTGGATGAACGTTTGTTATCTCATCCGGAAGTGTTGTTATGTCATTACCTCCAGCAAAAAGATAATCTAGTTTTGTTAAGAGACCAATTTCTGCAGGTAATGAAGTTAACTGGTTTTCATTAATATAAAGACTTACAATATTTACAAGATTTCCTATAGCTGAAGGGATTGCCGTTATTTTATTCATTGTGATACTAAAATCATAAATCTTTGTTAACGTAAATACTTCCGGGGGCAATACTTCGATATTATGATTCGAACTAAAATTGAAATATCGTACTTCAGTTAAATTGTCAATTTCAGGAGGAATAATAGTAATATCAGCATCTCCAAAATCAAGATCTGTAATGCGGCCGTTATTAATTTGAATATACTGGCTGAGGAGAGCTGGGCTACCATTAACATCAAGTATCATTTGTGCAGATAGAGTATCTGACTCCAATGTTCCGGTAACAGTAATTTGTTCAGGATTAGGATTATCCGATGTCCCTGTTGCCAGATCATCATCAGTAATAATTGCAGTTACATTATAAGCTCTGCACAAATGAGGACCAAAAGGCGGATACCAATCAAATGAGTAGGAAGTTTGACTAGTTATGGAAGTATTTAAAACAACTACTCCGTCAATTATATAATCTAATTCCTTGAGGTTATTATCTACATCACTGAAATTGGTATTAATCGTTGCCTTATTTCCATACGAAATAATCTTGGTTGAGGGTACAATACTGGTTATTGATATTGTCGGAGCATCATTAACTGATGTAACATTTACAGAAATGTTATGTACATTTGAATTATCTGTCCCATCATTTACCTGAACCGGCACAGTAAGAGCGCCGGCATAGTTAGACTGCGGGTCAATGCCATCTCCATTAACGGTATAATTCGAACCGCCAAATATAGTCAAATCGAAACCGGTTGGATATGTATTATCAATATCGGTTACTGAGAGCGTAGCGAGTGTAATTGGTAAGTATGTATCTTCCGGAGTAGATAGATTACTAGGCCCTGTTATTATCGGTGCATCATTAACGGGATCGACAGTAATTGATACGCTGAATGGAGCGGAAGTATTGGTTCCGTCACCTACTGTAACCGGTACCGAAAGTGTACCATTGTAATTGGAGGTAGGGGTAACTGTATTTCCGGAGAAGGTATAGTTTGGACCACTGCTTAAAACGGGACCGGTGAAAGTAGAATTATCCGGATCAATTATTGTAAGATCGGACATTGCTATTATTTGCGATCCATCTTCATTTATAGTCAATGTGGATTGTCCGTCAATTACCGGTGGATCATTTACCGCCGTAACCGTAAAAGTGGCATTATCACTATTTGACAGATTAGTAGGATCCTTTGCAGTAAAGGTTACTATCTCACTCTCATTCCATTCAGTATCAACGACAGTAATAGTGGCCTGTCTGTCCACAATACTTACTGTTAAATTTGTTGTAGCAGAAGCTGTCCATGTTATCTGTTCATCAGTATTATCAGAGTCATTTACATAATCATCAAGGTTTATTACTGTAAAATTAGTTCCTTCGGCAACACTCTCGCCCGGTATGTCAGAAACAATCGGTGGATCATCTTCACCCGAAACGGTAAATGTTACATAATTGGTATCATTTAAATTACCCGGATCCTTAACAGTAAATAATACTTCTTCGCTGCCATTCCACTCAGAGTTAATAACTTTTATTGTAGCTTGCCGATTTGCGTCAATAGTAACAGTAATATTTGTCGTTGTTGGGGTAGTCCATGTCATTTCGTTGTCGTTATTATCAGCGTCTTCAACATGATCATCAAGATTAATTATTGTAAAGCTGCCGCCTTCTGCAATTGACTCGTTTGAAATATCACTGATAACCGGCGGGTCATTAACAGCGGAAACCTTAAATACAGCGTTATCACTGTTTGAGAGACCTGTCGGATCGGTGGCAGTAAAGGTTACTGTCTCACTTTCATTCCATTCAGAATCAATCACGGCAATCGTGGCCTGTCTGCTTACTATACTAACTGTTAAATTTGTTGCAGGAGAAGCTGTCCATATTATCTGTTCATCAGTATTATCAGAGTCATTTACATAATCATCCAGGTTTATTACGGTAAAATTATTTCCTTCCGCTATACTATCATCAGGAATATCGGAAACAATTGGCGGATCATTATCTGTAACAGCAAATACAGTGCTGGTCGTATCGCTTAAACCGTCAGGGTCCTTTGCGGTAAAGGTGACTGTTTCACTTCCAATCCAGCCGACACTATCTACGGTTATTGTTGCTTTTCTGTCGGTGCTGATGGTTATAGTAATTTTTGTAGTGGGTGAAACGGTCCATGTAATTTCTGCATTGGTATTGTCAGAGTCATTTACGTGATCATCCAGGTTGATCACAGTAAAAGCAGTACCCTTTTTTATAGTTTGATCTGGAATAATGGAAACTATGGGAGGCTTTTTTATTACGACGGATAAGGTACATATCTTACTGGAATCATATCCAAAATCATTGGTTACAATACAATGATAATAACCGATATCAGATGACTGAAAAGGCGAGAAAGGAAGGGTGTCTCTGGTTGCAGTTGTGATGGCTGCACCGTTTTTATACCATTGATATTTCAGTGTGTCACTGCCGACTGCCTGAACATGGATATAATAATTTAATCCTACCGCCAAAGTGTCCGCGGTGATAATTGCCTGTATTTCAGGGGGAGTGCTGTCTGCAATTTCAAGCTGTATTAATTCGGGAAGGCTGCTATCAGAGCCGTAATCATTTGTTACAATACATTTATAGTATCCGTTATCAGCATACTGAAGAGGCGAGAAAGGAAGGGTGTCCCTTGTTGCGCCGGTGATTTCAGCACTGTTCTTATACCATTGATATTTCAGCGTATCACCACCGACTGCTTGTGCGTAGAAATAATAGTTTAATCCGACAGCCATAGTGTCCGGAGTGATAATTGCCAGTATTTCAGGCGGGGTACTATCTGTTATTTCAACCTGTATTAGTTCGGGAAGGCAGGTATCAGAGCCGTAATCATTTCTTACCATACATCTATAGTATCCGTTATCAGCATACTGAAGAGGCGAGAAAGGAAGGGTGTCTTTAGTTGCGCCGATGATTTCAGCATCATTTTTATACCACTGATATTTCAGTGTATCACTGCCGACCGCTTCGGTGTAAATGTAATAAGCAAAGCCTATAACACACGTATTCGGCGTATGAACAGCCAGTATAACGGGTGCAGTGCTGTCTGCGATCTCAATCTGTATTAGTGAAGGAAGGCTGGTATCCTTGCCAAACTCGTTTGAAACAATGCAACGGTAACTCCCGGTATCAGAAAACGCCAGAGAAGCAAAAGGTAGTGAGTCATCCGTTTTTCCAGTTAAAACAATATCATTAAAGTACCATTGATAATTAAAAGGTTCGGTGCCGTTCACATCCAGATACATCAGATATGAAGCTCCATATTCCAAGGTGCCGGAAGTATATACTTCCTTGCCGTTTTCGATGCTTGGCGGAATATTAAACTCCGGTTGGACCGGATCCCCACAGGATAACCAGATAAGTAAGATAAAGCAGGGTATTATTCCTGACAGATAATAATTACGTAAATATTTCATTAGAATCACTCCTGTTTATTTTAGTTAATTTAGATTTATTATATGAACGATAAATATATATATCGTAAACGATAAATATTTACATAATTTAAAATATGTCAATAAACTAAATTTGTCTGTGATCCACGTCACATTTTGTACTATCTGTAGTATTTTAATCCAAAGTACAAGTATATATTATATCCGGTGTAAAAATAGAGCGGCAATAAGTTAACGACCAAAAAAAATACGTAAAAAGCTGAAAAATGTTGTTTTTCTGCCAATAAGGACAATCTATAAATGCTCAATCCTGTTCGAATTATAAGTAGCAAAGTGCAGGATTAAATGGAAAATTTTAGAATAGTATGATTTTTTTAGGGCTTTTTTTAAGGTCACATTCCATATTGCTAACTAATTATTAACTATATGTAAGTTAAAATTTGTGCGCTATCTAAAAATAGTGTTAGTTCCTCTTTGCGGTATATTTTATTTTAATTAAAAATCTTTTTTTATTGGGAGATAATTACTTCATCCGATCCGTAATGGAAATCCATACATTTATTTTTTCGTAATAACATTAAGGAGAGGTTAGTGATTAGAAAAGTTTTTATCGTTATTGCTGTTTTGAGTATTACCTCTACGATTAATGCCCAGAATGTAGAAGGAGTCAATGCCAGAATCGATGCAATGGCAGGTTGTGGCGTAATTAGTGATATCGGCTGGACTATTGGTAAGCCAAGCTCTTTATACGCTTTTCCTGATCAGGTACAGGCATCCGCTCTTATTATTGATATTGAAGGGTTGGGAAAAACATATGGATCGATAATTGCGATTAAATCTATTGGTGAACATTTCTTTATCGGTGTATCCATGAACGGCAGAAGAGCGATGTCAAGTGCTTTTTACAACAAAGCAATTACTTTTGGCAATTTTACCGAAAATTTCGGTTCTATGCCTCAGTTGGGGATGTTTTTCCCTGTTTTTCCGGAACTGAATTTCTGTATAAGGCCCAATGAGAATCTCTCTATTGGCATTGGCGGCTATTTTGAACATTCAAAATTTGAGGATGATAAAACTAAAGATATTCGAACACTACATGGACGTGGAAACATGAGAAGACAAGTTATGACTGGTGGCTCGGTTGTCAACCATCGTATTCCGACAATCTGACAATTTGCCCTGAATACAGCGGTTTTGTGATGGTCTATGACAAAAAGCCGCCTCCCGGGGCTTCTACAGACAGTACCCTTATCAGGGTAAAACACAAATTCAGGTTAGGTGCGGAGATGTCTGTTAAAGGCTTCTGGATTTTTAAGGAATTTCTTCCCAGAATGGGTTTTAACTATTATTTAACAAGAGATATCTACAAAAATATTAACAGTTTTACAGGTGTTGACAGCAGCTCAGAGTTTTCTAATTTGCCATGGTCTTCAAACAACGATTTTGACCTTGATGATGACGGGAGAGGTGCAAAGGTAACTGCAGGGTTTGGCTTGAAAGGAAAACGTGGTTCCTTTGACATCAGTTTTGACATTCTTCAATGGAAAACGACTGGTATTACTGGCCCGGGTGCCGCAATAGCTACCTTTGGGTTGTATTTTGGAAAAATACATGATGAATCATTGAAGAAATTACAGAAGAAAAATAGCATTCAGTATAAAAAATAAGAATTCTTTTGGAGGAGGAATCCCCTGCGCTGAAGCTAAGTTTTATATGCCACAATAGTCAGTCCCACTGCATCGATTTACGTTTATTGCTCAACTCGACGTGGTGTGACTGATTTGTAATCCTTTAAAAAACCGGATCTTCAGTTGTCACATTTACGAAATCAGTACAATAACTTTGTAAATTCACTTTTCCATTCCTTATTTTTCAAATAATAAAGAGATGCCATTAAAATTATTCTTCTCACCTAAATTTATATGGTATTGTTTTATTATTTATATTTATGTAGAATGTTATTCAGCCAGTCCTTATTATTACTTCAGCACGAAGGGGGAATGATGCGCGCTAAAATCCTGTCAGTTGTTGCGTTGTTGCTTTTATTGGTCAGTTGTGCGAACTATAAACTGCTTAAACCGGAACCGTTATTATCTTCGGCAGAGAGTGGGTATATCGAACTAAAGGATAAGAAAAAGGATTTCGAGCTCAAGCAAGGGAAAAAATATTACATCACGTTTCCTGCTCCGAGCGATAAGAATTTCTATCTTGTATTAAAGGTACCAAAACAGAATACATATCAAAGTTTTTTAACCAATAAACTTATCAAGGAAAAGTCATACGGTGATAAAATAGTGGATGAGTTTGCTGATGTTGATACCATGAATGTGTATCCTATCGATAACAGCACATCAATGTACTACTGGCTTATCGATCATGTAAATGCTGATCTTATCCTTACAATGAATTACCGCTATGCGCCGCAGTGGCGGTTTAAATATGAGAATAAGAGTTCTGAATTCAAGGATATATTGGCAAAGAATCGAGTCGACCGTAAGACCTACAATTCAATTGGAAAGGGTTTGAGCTTAAAAGGATTCAATTTTTCCGGTGCCATGGGGAAGGTCACAAAGCATACTGAAGCTGTAGAGCAGGTCCGCAAGCAGCTTCTGGCAATCGAGAGTATTTTCCCCTCAAATATTATCAATTCATCGGATAAGGCATATTTGGATTTTAAAAAATTAAAAGGCGAGTTGGAAGAGGAGATCGCTTTCCAGAAAAATTATTATGCCACCCTGGATTTCTTTAATAAGGAGCAGAAAACAGTTGGTAATCCTGCGGGTTTTATCGGGTATGTAGAGGATTTTATAAAATATTTCTCACGGAAAAATCTGGCTCCAAACGTTGTAAAGGAAGCCCAGACCGTATTACAGAAACGCCTTGATGAGGTCATTCCCTTCTATGAACAACGGTTATCCGGTAAGGCAGACGAAGCTCCGTTTGACCAGAAACTATATATGCTCAAAGAATTTAATCGGATAGGTACCTTATACAAAACCGCAGGGGTAGCAGCACCGCAGTCGTTTACCAATTTATCAAATTATATTAATGATTTTGACAAAAAGAGCAACGCCCTTTCTGCAGGTAAAGAAGATTTGAAAAAGATTTTCCAGGCACTAAAAGATTTAGCAGGAATGCCTGATAACAGCTTCTTTCCTGATGCTATATCGAGAGCGGGAAAAATACAGCAAACTCTGCCGCAGCCGCTGGCCCGGCATGGCAAGTATATGTCCTATAAATGCTCTGCAGCCCTTAATGAGGCGATAGCACAATTCAGCGCTGAAATGGATACCCGCCTTGAGCAGTTCAGGGAGGCTGAAGCAGTGGTATCCCAGGTAAATGTTTTTAAGAGTCAACGTGACTATAAAGGGATGCTGGCTTTACTGAAACCAAAAATGCACATTGAGTTTCTCATGGCGAAGTATACGGAGCTTGATAAGCTGTCGGTAGAACAGCAGAATCATGAGGTCCGTGATGCCTTAGCAGAATACCGCTGGAGAGAGGCAGAGGTAGGATTGGAACGGTTTTATCGCGATAATAATTTCCTTAATCCATCGAAAATCTTTCCCTTGAAGGAACGGACTGTCAGGGATCTTGAAGATTCTCTATATATCACGATTGACCGGGTATCGCGGTATCGTGTGAATAAATTCTGCGAAGAAAATTTCGAAACACTGGAGGATATTGATTCGCTGTATGCAGATTCGGTGTTTCTTCCAGCGTATAATGTTACGTTTTCGACCGGATCGCGACGCGAGTTGATTCAACGTAAGGAAGAGCTGGTTGCGGATCTGGCAAAAATGAAAGAAAATGAATTCCCTGCAAAGGCAATCAAGCTCCTCTTTGACCAGTTCGTTAAAAAACCGAACGATAATGGCATCGCTAAAGCTCGTGCAGTAGTCGTGCATGGCCAGCATTATAAAGGGGATGACAAAAAAACAAAGCGGCGGGTTGCAGAGGTTAATCCGTGGTCTTCCAAGTGGATTGTTAAACCGAAGGAATACCGGCGCGTGTATGCGATTCCCTTGACAGATAACAAGAAGGGACGGAACCGGTATCTTGTCCGTTTTAATATCCGCATTCCTACGGAAGCAAAGTTTCCCGTGTACGACGTAAATATTAAACTGCCGCAATACATTGCCAAAAATGCAGCATCAGAGCAGTGGTATGAAAAGATTACACTAAATAAAAAACTGTTGAAAAATGAGGGCCGGTTTACTATTTCCGCGCCGGTAGCTAAAAATAACTATGAATGCCAGGTAACACCAGTGCGTATGCAAAAGGATAAGAATAATTTTCTGGATATTTATTTCAGGCTTAATTCTTATAAAGTGCATACACTCAGTGTCATGGCACAGAAACCGATTATTAAGAAACATTAAAAATTAACCATGATTGTAACTAACGCGGGATAAACCCGCAAGTAAGTTCCTTATCAGATTCCTTTCTAAAAAACAAGAAAGCAATCTGTAAGGTACTAAGTGCACATGTTCATAAATATGTTGACGTTTTTAGTCGTCCTCGTCCATCCTCCTCGTCCTCGTTCTCGACTCTTCTTTTTTCGAGGACGAAGGAAGAGCACGAGGACGAGGACGATAATACGTTATAGTATTTTTGAACAAGAACACTAAGGAATATTATTACAGTGTGTTAATCAGAATTCAGAAAGCAAAGAAAGACAATACTTAATTCATTTATCACATAGGAGCGCGGCATGAAAAAATTCCTTATTATCCTTCTTATCCTGATTATTGCTGGTGGCGGAGGTGTTTTCTACTACTTTTTCTTTATGAAAAATTTGCAGGACAGAATTGTTATTCCATATATCGCGCACCAGAAACCAAGAATAGATCCCCATTTCCCAAGTGCGGTACCGATTGCGGATAAACTTGACGAAGTCCTGTTTGATGGATTGTTTAATGTGTCGGCCAATCCCAGTGGTATTGTCTATGAAGATGGCCTGGGAGAGCTTATCGGCATTGACGAGGATATGGTGGTTACTGTCCGTCTGAAACCGAGTCAGAGATGGCATTCCAGTTTTAATGTGATAATGGAGAAGAAGAAAATCACGGTGACTGATAAGGGGCCTGTGTATTTCACCGCAAAGGACTTGAAGTTTTCTCTGAGGCGTATACAGAAGCTTGGAAGCCTGTCACCTGATTATATCCTGGTATCTCAGGCAGTTGCCGATTTTGATTTTACCGGTCCTGATGAAAATGATGAGGTTCATTTCCAGTTCAGGGAGGATCGTATCTGGACAGAGGGAGATATTAAGGAAGTCCTGTCATTTAAGCTGCTGCCGGCTACCTCAGAAGTAAATGCGCCCATGTATAAAGACGGTACCGGTCCCTATATGATGGCGGGGGAGTATGAGGATATTATCTACTTTTATAAAAACCTTGCCGGAGACGCAAACTTGACAAAAGTAATACTCAAACCTTATATCGATAATAGCACCTATACAACGGAAATAAAGAACCGGAATATTAACACGCTTCTCAGCACCCCGTTCGGCAGTGTTTCACCTATTCTCATGGATACGAGTGATTATTTCTATAAGTCAAGCATTGCCACTTGTTTCTTCGCGCTCTTCTATAATTTCGAGCGATTGTCTCTGGAACAAAGGCTCGAATTGCGGAGACTGGTTGATAATAAGAAGATTCTAAATCGTTTCTTTAAGGTCGGTACCGAGCAGCAGCGGCATATCACTGATTATAAAGGAAACGTTGATAATTACGACGATTATCTGAACTACAGCATGTTCCCTACAACATCATACTATGTCGATGAGAAAGTGGTGATGCCGCTGATGGAACATGGACAACCTGATGTGTCGGTATTACCGGATACGGTGCGTATACAGACCTGTTTAAATTATGGTTTTCGTGAAGAATTGTCGGATCTCGTTGAAATTATAAATGATCCGGCTCTGTTTCGGGGGAGGTTGAAAGTTACTGCGGTTCAGAACGCGGATATCAGAAATGGTAACTATGATGCGGTCCTTGTACCGATCAGCGGGTATCGGAGCAATTTCCTGTTTGACCTGTATGATATATTTCTGCGGGAGCCGACCTTT
>CBDVBE010000063.1:0-21242 GCA_965372145.1 uncultured bacterium
ATCGCAATATCCTGTAGTCATTTTCGAATAACCTGAATAAAGGAGATACCTCCTTAAGGTAATAAGGTCAGGGAGCTATTTGGTTTTACCTGGTTACTAAGGTGTTCAAAACAAAAATAAGGTTTTTAGTAATTTTACAGGTAAAAACCAATATCCACGATCCAATATCCACTATCATCTTTTTATTTCGGAAACGATAGACGAGGACGATTTTTGAAATCTTTAAGCCGTAACCCTTCCCGAAAACCGAAACGGGCATCGTTACCGTAACCACTACCCTATTTTACCACTATCATCAACCTGCTCTCTTGGCATATTTTACTGCTTTCATACGGTAGAATCAGGGTCCTGCAAAGGATTTGCGGAAGAGTCTAATGAATATTCACCAATTCATTCCAGGGGAGGTAGCTTATTTCATTTGCCGTATGTGCTGAATCACCTGAATATATAACATACCCTTCAGAGACCTCGTTTGGAAAAAGCTTTTTAAAAAGATTCAAACCTTTTTTAAAATCTGATGAAATAGTTGCAGCAGATTTAATCTCTATCGGAATAAGTTTTTGCCCTTTTTCAAGTATTAGATCAACCTCATTTCCGGTACGGTCACGGAAAAAATAGAGATTGGATTGTTTTCCCGCACTATACCTCTTTTTCAAATATTCAATTATAACAAAGTTCTCAAAAAGGTTACCCCGAAGAGGGTGTTGCACCAATTGACTCTGTTCCTCAATACCAAGGAGAAAACATACTAATCCAATATCATAAAAGTATACCTTTGGTGTTTTAATTAATCGCTTGCCAATATTCCGATAAAATGGAGGCAGGAGAAATATAATGTAGCTGGCCTGCAGCAAGGAAATCCATTTTTTGATAGTTGGTTGTGATACCCCTAAATCATTGGATATACTGTTGAAATTAACCAGTTGACCAACTCTTCCTGCAAGTAATCGTACACACTTGGCAAATATTTCCAGATTCTCAATCTGACTTAATTGCCGCAGGTCCCTTTCAATATAGGTTTCAAAATAATGAGAATAAAACTGGCAGGGCTCTATTGAACGAACATGCAATCGAGGATAAAACCCTTTAAGAATCAGTTCATCAATAGATTCATATTTTTTATAGGAAAATAGCTCTTTAGTACTCAATGGCAGCAATTTAACCATTGCTGTCCGTCCTGCGAGAGATTGGCTTATACTCTGTGATATTTCTAATTGTTGACTTCCAGTGAGAATAAACATACCTGTCTTATCATTATCATCGACAATACCCTGAATATACGAAGGAAGCTCCGGTGTACGTTGAATCTCATCAAGAATAGCACCGTCAGGATATTGTTTTAAGAATCCGCGTGGATCCTCCAGTACCAGACGACGCTGATCCGGCTGTTCAAGATTAATATAGGCCTTATCCGGAAAAAGGTTTCTCGATAGAGTAGTCTTTCCTGATTGCCGAGGTCCCGTAAGTGTTATTACAGGATATTGTGTAGAGAAAGTTTTACATAATTTACTTATTTCACGATAAATCATACTATTATTATACTATTTGCTAATTCAAAGTTCAAGTTTGAATTAGCAAATAAATAAAATTCTTGTAGAATAGGTTGAAACACTTTGCTTACCTCGATACGGCTTCGCTGCTCGGATAACGCTTGCCTTGATACAACCTGCTGTTACTCGGCAAGCGGGGGTGAACATGCATTAAAATGCATGCCACACACGGAATACATACATCATAACTATTAGTGCAAAATGAATAATGAAAAGAGAATGACGATTGACGAATAACGAATTTCGAAGTTCGAAGTTTTAAAACGTCACCGTAACCGATAGACGAAACGGGCATCGTAATATTAGTGCAAAGTGCAAAATGGCTAATGCAAAATTAAAAATAAAAAGAGATTGACGAGGGACGAGGAGGAGGACGACGATAATTTTTCTTTTGCCAATATCTATATCCAGTATCCAACCTATTTAACGACTATCATCAACCTAGACTTGGCAAACTTCTTCCCAGCCTGCAGGCGGTAAATATAGGGTCCTGCTGCGATTTTGCGGCCGATATCGTCAGTGCAGTTCCACCTGACTTTATAAAAACCGGGTTTCCATTTCCTGTCAGGCCTGATAACACGGGCGATCAGCCTTCCCTGGAGGTTGTAGATATAGAGCGATACTTTGGTCTCCTTCGGCAGGTCAAAGCGGATATTGGTGTACCTTATGACCGGATTCGGGAAGTTGTGGAACAGGAAGAATCTCCTTGGTAGTATGGGCATCGGCTTAACCGCTATCGGCCCATAAATATCACGTGTCTTATCAAATGAAATAGCTTCAAGTTTGTATTCATACAGGATATGGTTTTCCACGCCATAGTCGATTTTCCTGTAATCACGCGGACCGACCGAGGTGCCGCCTTCAACACCCGGTATCATAGTCGGAGTAATACACACCCATGCTGTATCAGCATAGCAGATTGTATTCTCTTTAAACATTCTCCCGGCCGGATCTAACTCCGCATCTGGCTTTGCACTATCGACTGCCTGAGCAAGGCTGTCGATAAACGCCGGATTGATTCTGCGGTATATAAAGAATCCGAGGTTATCCTTCTCACTTTCGGTGCGCCAGAACAGGGTGTCCTTGCCGTCACCTGATTTAGCGTAGAAATCGGACATAGTTACCGCAAGGTCGTTGTCATCATCCAGAAAGATTTTCGTATCAGCACACAGGACAGTATCAAGCTGGATGATCAGCTCATTGGTTGAGGTATTCACATAGCCGTTATAGCCATAACCGTCAACCATCATTGTTGTGTCGGTAGCATTATATAAGCGTACGTATCTTGGTAAATTGGAGGAGGAATAATTGGTGATACGAAACGCCGGGTAGAAGCGACAATCATCAACTGCACCATCTGCTTGAAGAGTGAAATTGACACAATTATTGCTTGCCTGTATCACATAGGCTCCTTCTGCCTCGTTAAAACCATCACCATTTATATCACCCTCGGAATTTGTCACCTGAGTTCCTGTGGTCATGGTAAGTGCTTCAATATCCTGCACAGCCTCACATACTGAATCTATGTAAGCTGTACCCATATCATTATGACGGATGTCAACGTAGAATGCTAAACAATATGGAGCATTGGCAGCAGTCAGATTATCGCCTCCATATAACTTCATCCCCTCATAAGTAGAACTATTTGTGTAAATAGCCATTGTATCGGTATATCCGGTAAACAGTGATTTAACGCCGTTCTTATCGCGCGATGATATAAGACACCAGGCATTATCATGTATTGTGGTACCGCCATAGGTGCCCCCCCTGTAATATGAATCGTTACTGCCATCATAATTTGACACACCCTCATATTCCTGGCACATGGCATAAGTATTATAATCGAAATAGTTACTCATATTATCAATAGAATCATACCTGAAAATCTGACCGGTCGGATAAATTGTCCATATTGTATTTATATCATAATCGACATTTGCGCCATCAATTGTACGTTCATCTATTTTAAGCCTGACACGGGTACCGGAAGCCTCAAGGACCGTATACGTCGGGGTTGCACTTACATCCTTTGCACTGTTGGACATAGAAGTAGTTTGCACCCGGAAGTATCCGAATGTATCGTCCCCTGTGTTGACAGGACACAAATTATTGGCGGAAGAAATAGCTTCTCCCCCATCGGTATTTGAGCTTTTAAAACTATAAATCTCACCACCAAAGCTGGTAGATGCATTATCCATTTTCCAGAACAGGTAAAACTCATTGGATCCTGCAGCTCCAAACGTTGAACTGGAAGTATTCTGCACATAGTAATCGCTGCCGCTCGCCCCATAGGTCATCTTCTTTGTTGGACCGACCATATATGCCCCGCTCTGGTCAGCATCGTCAATATAAATACGCATATCTGAAGTGCTCACTTTTTTGTTAAATCCGATGGTCAGTACATTGGCGGCATCATTAAGTGAAGCGATATAATCCGTTGTCGAACTCTGCCAACTGCCGCCATAATAAACCGCATCAGGTGTTTCGGTTGCCCAGTAATTATTGATTTTGAATATGGGGAACCGTACCGGCACATCGCTCGTACCATCAATTTTAAAGTGAATAGTGCTGTTGTTATCTGCCCTGAGCATATACATGCCTTCATTGGAGCGGTAGCCGTTCTGATAAATGGCTTTTATGGTCTCTTCCGATATTTCGGTATTGTAGAACCGTACATCATCAATGACACCGCTGAACCCGTTTCCGATCACCACATCCTGAGTATTGGCTGTGAGCGCATACTGATTTACAACATACTTAACGGGTTCGCCGTTTATATACAGCTTAAGCCTGCCGCTGTGTGTATGATAGGTCGCAGCGACATGCACGGTATCGGTACCCGGCCCGCTTGAGGCGGAGATTGTGGTACCGTCAAGAGTCAGTGCGAGATTGTTGCTTGCGTCACCGGCCAGTTTAATTCCCTCACTGGACGCCCATTTGCCGAAAAGTACAGAGCTTGCAGTAATCGCTGTATTAGGCTTGATCCACATCATCACGGTAAACACCCCGCTGTTAAAGTTGGTGTTGTGGCTTACCGTTACATAATCATTACCGTCGAAAAGAAGCCCGCCGTTCCATTTGCCATCTGTCCAGGTACAGGTCGTCGAGGACACCGTGCCGTTATGGGGGCTGCTTGCGCCTGAAAAATCATACGCGGTTGCACCGTTTGCGCTGCCGGAAGATGCCTCATCAAGCGGCCAGTGGCCGACCAGTCCCGCTTCCCAGTCTTTCTCCATGCCGACGGTGCCGAGAATAAATGAGAGGCTGTCCGGATCCCGGTAATCATCAACATGGGCGCCGACGCCGGTAGTATCATTCCATCTTTTATGCGCAAAATCGAGCATGAACTCCCAGAACTGTTTATTGCCTGCAGAAAGCTGCCAGTCGTCGTCAACATACCCGTAATAATCACCGGTCGTTGCGGAGAAGGCACTGGCCTGCGACCAGTCTTCATAGGGGGCCATGAGAATATCGTACCGGCCCGATGCTGTATCAGAATGAAGGATATAGTTACTCGTGCTTGCGGTGCCGCTCTCATTGTAGTATGCCTTGCTGGTCACATTACTTGCTACACGGAACTCGATACCGCCGGTGGGATCATAGGTGGCTGTAAGCGCTTCGGTCTCGGCCCGGATAAATACCCTCCCGGAACCATACACCGTATACTCAACCTCCCACGGCTGGGAACTGAGTGTAAACGACTGCCGCAAACGACAGAACAGCGTGCTGCTCTCCAGCAGAGTCAGGGTTCCGGTTGCTGAATAGCTGTTGGCCGCATCCGCCACGATATAAAACAAGTTGGTGCTTAACTGGTTAGTGCCGCGGAAGGCACTGGATTCATCGGAGAGCCATTTAACACCGCCGCCGTTATCCTCATCAAATACTATTTTCCAGTTGTCGGTTGATATGGCACAGGTATCGTTTGCGTCGGTACCAACATCATTAGTGACGGTTAGCGGCAGCAGTGTAATATCATCATGGCTAACGACATCAGCACCTGACACCTGTGTCTTATAACAAAGCTTGATCCAGTCTGCGGAGCGGTTGGTTTTGCTAAAACGGACTTCATCCAGGTGTCCGTCAAAATTATAGCTGGCACCTAACCGGCTCCCTATGTAATTGTCTCCGTCAATTCCCCAGTTTCCACCGCTTACACTACCGGAGGAACTCACTCCATTGACATATACAGCATCGGTACTTGCCGTATGTGAAAAACAAACATACGTCCAAGTGCTGCCATCATCAGTAATTGCGCTTGTTGCTATTTTTCCCGGTACCGCGGAACCACTGGTCGATGTCACAAATTCAATTTCATCATCAGTGGGATCCCATGCGGCCATGTACTGTCTTGCACTGTATGCACCGCTTCCCTGAATAAAAATCCTGGCATAAACAGCATCTTCCACATCAGGTTTCATCCAGAAACAGAGTGAACAGTCCGTTCCAGTTACTATCCCTCCGTCAGGAAGATGAATTCTATCGTCAACACCGTCAAATTCCTGCCCTGCACCAATTACCCCGTCCTCCGCCGTTGAACCGGTTGAGTCATCCCCGTCATTGTTATTGGAGGTAGCATCTTTATATAAATCAGCAGTACCAATACCCGAGGTCTCTTCAGCCAGATGCCAGACACCGGCAAAATCATAATCATTATCTGTTTTAAAAACATTCTCTGTACTGGATGAGTCCCCTGCACCGGTCTTACCCCAGTACATGGTGATATACTGCGTTTCATTATTCCCATAAACCGTATCACACCGTACCCAGAACTCAGCCGAATCATTCGTATCATCCCACCGTTCCCGTTCATAGCTCAAATGCGTACCGTCAGATTTCGCAAAACGCATATCAAAACCGGTTGACAACGCTTCACTAAAAGTAAAGTTTCCACTGTTCAATCGTATCAATAAAGGAAAATTCGGAACATCCCCGGATACATCAGCGCCGGTACTGGTCGTGTTGATTGAGAGGTTCTTGGAATAGGACCAACTGCTGTAATCATCTACTGCGGTAACTACAACACTCATTTCAAAGGTATCTTTCAGTGATCCATCACTCATCTCAAATTCGTAGGTAAAGGCTCCTGACGAACCACCTGCCGGTGTAAAAGTGACTGTTTTATTCGTGTTATTAAACGACAGCGAACCCTGGGAGGGCGCTGTAATTTCAGATAACGTCACTGACTGGTCGTCCGGCTCCCAGCCCGCGCTGTGGGTCAGGGCGGTCGCGCTGTTGGTGGCGCGGCTTTTCCAGGCAGTTGAAGCTGCCCAGTCAGCATCCTCCATATTGGCCAGGGTGCCATCGTAGTCTGTTCCGCTGGAATAGTCTTCCAGGTGGGTACCGGCAATGCTATCCATACGCCAGTATCCCACAAGGTTGGACTCTGAACCGGCTAGCGGCTCATACATATTGCCCTGAATTTCAGTTTGTGTGCGTACATCACTCCAGAGCCGTATTTCGTCCAGCGAGCCCTTGAAATAGTTACCGTCTGTCCTGCGGGCGATATAATTACCCCCGGTAATTCCGAAACTGGTGCCACTATTGGTACTAGAGGCACTTTCACCGTTGACATATACCTCACTTGTTCCACCGGTATAGGTCCAGGCTACATGAGTCCAGGTCGCATTCGTTATAGCAGTCGTTGCATCGGTGGGAGTACTGGCGTCTGCCGTTGTATAAACAAATTCGATTTTACCGGCACCGGATTCGTACACAGCCTCAAGCCGGTGCGTTCCCTGAGTACTGCCCTGGATAAAAATTCTTGAATTATCGTCAGTTGTATTCGTTTTCACCCAGAATTCAAGCGAAAATACTGCGCTGGAAATCATTGAACTGGTGCCAAGACTCACACCTTCATTCGAGCCGGTCCCGTCAAATACCAGACTGTTTCCCGAACCGGCAACTGGTGTATGAGGATTACTGGTAGCAACGGTGGTAAAATTCCAGGTGGTTTCATCGGAAATGCCGGCATAACTGTTACCGGTAGCGTCATCGAATGCGGTGGCGTCTATCTTGACATAATGAGCCGTTGAACCATCCATGGACGATGCCGGGTCAGCGGTGATTGTTGTGGTACCTGAGCCGCTTATATCAGTGGTTACATTAAAGGTCTCGACCAGAACATCCCCGGTAGTCTTGTACAGGTAAATATTACCGCTTTCCGCATCAACGGCCTCGGTAAAGGTAAGAACCAGATTGGAAGCAACCGCTACATCGGTGGCATTGTCCGCGGGGCTGTAGGTGTCAACTGTCGGCGAGACGATATCACCGGTCACTTCAGCACTCATCTGAAAAGTGTCATTCTTAATACCGTCACTCATTTCATAGGCAAAGGTAAAGGTGCCTGTCTGTCCTAATGTGGGTGTATAGGTTACCGTAACATTCGAATTATTGTACGACAGCGTTCCCTGTGAAGGTGCAGTTACGGTTGAGAGGGTAACATCATCACCGTCAGGCTCCCAGCCGGCACAGCGGGTAATAGCAACCGCTACATCGGTGCTGCACTCTCTCCATGCATTGGAAGAATCCCAGTCCGCATCCTCCATATTCGTCAGGGTTCCGTTTGCTCCGGTTGAAGTATAATCCTTCAGACTGGTCCCGGCAGTTGTATCCATGCGCCAGTAGCCGACAAGGTTGGCCTCATTGCCGGCAAGGGCCGTATCCATATTGTTGGCAATTTCACTTTCGGTACGCACATCACTCCAGATACGAACTTCATCAATTTTTCCATTAAAATAGGCCATCTCTTCAGAATACTGGCCAATAGTCAAATTAATTCCAGTCTGCGTATTGGCAGCACTCGATCCTGATACGGTTTCTTTATAATCACCATTTAAATAATAAAGGGCGTCATTACTGGAATTGAATACTAATGCAACATGGTTCCATTCCCCCGTTGTTATGGCTGTTGTAGAAGTAAAATCCTGTATTCCTCTGGTGGTAAAGATAAGATTACCGCTGCCGTTTTGTCCAAAGGCATACCCATAATCCGGGCTCCCTTGAGACCTTCCAACATATATACCCCAATCGGTGTTGTCCGGATACACCCAGCACTCTATAGTAAAGGTGTTGGAAAAATTAAAAGCGGCATTAGTCCCACAATCCACATATTCGTCTGAACCACCTGAACCTGACGGCCCATCAAAATCCAGTGCGTTACCCGATCCTGCCACGGGACGATTGCCGCCGACTACAGTGACACTCATCTGATAGGTATCGGTAGCCCGTTTCGCATCGGCTATCTGATAGGTGTAAGTGTAAGTGCCACTGTTCCCGGGAGTATACGTTGCTGTTATATTGGTATTATTGTAAGCCAGAGAACCTGAGGAGGGGGCAACTGAAGTGGAAAGGGTAACAGCATCACCATCAGGATCATAGCCGCAATCATGGGTAAGGTCGGTTCCCGTCTGAGTGTATCGTGTCTTAAAGGCAGTTGACGCCTGCCAGTCAGCGTCTTCCATGTTCTTTGTTTCACCATGATTACTATCACCTGAATAGTCAGGCACGGCAGTACCGCTGGATTTGTCAAGACGCCAGTAGCCAACCAGGTTCGCTTCCGAGCCGGCAAGTACCTCATACCTGTTATCGGTTATTTCCGCAGCGGTCCGGGTATCATCCCAGACCCGCACTTCGTCAATATAGGCGTCCGTATACCAGCCGGTGGGCGTAGTGCTCTGTCCCGATTCAGCGCCGATAACCAGTGCATTGCTGTAGGAATAGCTTATTAAGTAGGAACCGCCGGCATCATTGGTGTCCACCGCTGAACCGTCGAGATAGAGAATGACATAGCGGCCGTCATAGGTCATAGCAACGTGGTGCAGGCCGCTGCTGATGTTACTCCGCAGATAGGTCGCAGAGCCATAGGCGCCGTTGCGATAGACTGTACCGTGGAGACTGTCTGCACCGTTGCTGGACAGACCAAACAAATACCCGCCCGATTCAGCTTTACTCACAAATGATTCGTCCGTACCGGTATTCCAGTCGGATTTATAGGCCCAGCATTCAACCGACACTGCCGAAGTTGGGGCAAGCGCCGAACTGTACGGTACGATAATATATTCATTAACCCCGTCAAATTTAAGGCAGTTGCCTGCTCCGGCAACCGGATCATCGTTTATATCCGAGATCGTGATGGTACATGCCTCCTCATAGGTGCCGCCGTTACCGTCATCCGTCTCTATACGGACGCTGTAACTTGATTTCATCTCATAGTCAAAGACATAGTTCGTTTGCAATGTACTGGTAAAAATTTGAAATTTATCGTTATCAGTATCCCCTGTTCCGGAGACCAAAGAATAGGTATGAGAATCTCCGACATCAGGGTCAGTGGTGGATAAGGTACCGACTGTAGTGCCGGTGGACTGGTTTTCGTTAACCGAAGAGGAGGTAAGGGAGATATCAGTCGGCGCATTATTACTAACAGAATCAGCCCAGGCAACATCTTGAACTTGGTTATCACCAGACCATACACTGCACCAGCCATACCCGATCTTACCACTGGAATGAGAATTATCTATAAAATTTCCTTTCCAGGTGCCATCAACATAAAATTTCAGGGTATCACCTTTAACAACAATTTTAATCGTATAATTATTACCGCCGCTTAATCCTGCACTGGAAGTAACTAATGTACCACCGGTTGAGGCTATACTGTTCTCAAGCACATATATTGAGCTACCACCCGTGATGTACGCATAATAAAAAGCTGAGGTAGTTGTCCAGCGAAGTAAAAAACCGAAGCATTCCTCATTGTCCCAACCGTAATAAAGAGTAGCTTCAAGTGAACCATTATCCGTGCAACTGTAATCGTTGGTCATTTGTGTCTGAGCATTTGAGGCGATGCCATGGGTCATATAGCCACCGGTTTCATTCCAGCAGCCGGATACACCTTCCTGGATAGTCCAGTTAGAACCGTCGGGATTGTTAGTAATATCATTATCACCGTGGGTATCTGTAACTCCGGCTCTGTTCCTATTACTCTGGGCATCTTGAGTTGTTCTACTTGAAAAAGAGGATGAAGTTTTAACGCGGGAGTTTCTCTCTGTTTCTGATTTCTCTTTTATAGGAAGTGCAGAAGCAGAGGATTTATCTGTATTTGAGGATACATCCAGAGAAGCAAGCTGCATGGGTTCGGCATCTGTCGCAACAGAGGGCTTATCCATTTTCCAGTACAGATAGAATTCCTCGTTTCCACCTGCTTTTGTCATATCACTGGTATTCAGCGCTAATAAAGTAGGCCCCTGGGTATCAGGATTGTACGTAGAGATTCTGTCATCAGCAGAAAAGGATAGTTGACAAATAAGAATCAGCAGGAAGACAGGAATGATAAGTATGTTCTTCATAGCCGGGAATACAAATTTTTATTGTTTTTATAATAATGTAATGGGTATATATAGTATTTATTATACCAATAAATGTTAATTAATTCAAGAGCTAATTAACCGGTTAAATACGATTTTTTCTCATTTTTTTCGGTAGTTGTGTTTATGGGTGGAAAGATGAACAGGAAAAAGAATAGAACACGGATGATACGGATGCAACGGATTGTCACGGATTTTAAAAATATAAGAGTGGGAGTGTGGGAGAAAAAGAGAATGGGAGAAAGAGAAAAAAGATTGACGAATAGCGATTAGCGAATTACGAATTTTGAAGTTTTAAAACATCACCGTAACCTGAACAATGTAATATGGGTATGCATTTGGCTCCAGTAGCCACTATTTTTAAACCTATTGATATAATTGAAATTAATACCTAAGTTGAGCAATTATTGAGGCGTGGCCCTCTTAAAATAAGCAAATTAACCCTGAACCCTGAACTCTGAACCTCTCAACCCATTTTAAAATTATCTCTTAATTCATCAGGAAGCATGGATTCTAGGTCAGGAAATGTCTCAATAATTCGGAAAATATCTGCGAGATCTTTCTGGCGCTTGCTCTTTCTTCTTTCCGTATCAGAATAGGCCCAAATTTTTCCTTGTAAAACATCTTCTAATGAAGCCACACGCATTTCATAACCAAGAACCTGCTTTTTTTCAGCACGCTGTACAAAGGACTGGTATCGTTCATCAGTCTGAACTTGAATTCGCAGATCAGAATCCGGGCTGTAAAAATTTGAAATATGGGGGAATTCTTTTATATCAAAGGTTTGAGCGGCAGCCTTTTTTAACGTATCAAAATCGGTCGTTGCCACGACAATATCCAGATCAAGACTCACCACCGGTTCAACATACGCATTAACAGCGAGACCGCCAATCACACAATAAACAATGTTGTTTTGATCAATAATATCAAACAATTTCTGAATAATGTCAGTCTTCCCATTTGCCAATCCATTGAGAAAGGCTTTATCAACCATAGTAGCTCCTTCATAATTAAATCTAATCAAAACATACTACAATCACAAATATACTTCAGGGTTCAGGATTAAAATGATGCGATGATAGAAAATGTTTCTCACGCTGCATAGGATCGCAATGACAGGTTTTCTTCCGACTCCTGTATTCTGATTACTTCTTTATTTTATACAGACCAACCGCTTCTTCCCGCCGCACACGACTTTCCCGGCTTTATTCTTCATCGTAATCTATTGGGAAAGGATCAAGAATAAGATCAAGAGTAGGATCAAGAGTAGGATCAAGAGTAGGATCAAGAGTAGGATCAAGAGTAGGATCAAGAGTAGGATTAAGAGTAGGATTAAGATTAGGATTAAGATTAGGATTAAGAGTATGATTACGATTACGATTAGGATTAGGAGTATGATTAGGATTAGGATTAAGAGGCTGTATTCTGATTACTTCCTTTATTTAATACAGGTAATCCGCTTTTCCCCGCCATACACAGCCTTCCCCGCATCATTCTTCGCAGTCAGGCGCATAATATACACGCCTGCGGATAAGGGGCTGCCGGTGCTGTTCTTTCCGTTGAATGAGATCATATGTTCGCCGGGAGCGAGATGTTTACGTTCGATACCCTGCCAGAGTGTCTGGCCGCGAACATTGAAAAGTGTGAAGGTCACCTCTTTTATATGCGCCGGTATCCGGTAATGGATCGTTACCCTGCCGTTAAAGGGGTTGGGAAAAGCCTTAAGCAGCTTTATCGGTAAAAATGCTGCAAGCATATGGTTGAGATACTGCCGGGTACCGACAACCAGGACCCTGCTTGTGTGTTCATCTGCATCGAGGGTAATCACAGAAGGGCTTTCTTCGGTACAGGTTTCGTACTGTTTTGTGCCGGTATTTAAAATCTTTGCCTGGTAATTCTGAGGGAGCACCTCAAGATTTGCCAGGAAATATTCTATGGAGGTCTTTTTCGGAGAGCGATTCCGTATGCCAATAGTGAAATTCACCCCCTGCTGCTTATCCAATTCGTGTTCCAGGGCCCAGCCGCACAATTTGTCGGTAGTACTGTTAACCACACCAACCCGCACCGTACTCATTGTCGGCGGATACAAGCCGTATTCAATCTCCTTGCCACTCTTTTTATACCCGCACCGTATCCGGCGGTAAAAGCGGTCTTCCCCTGCAACTTCCCGTGTCCATTTGAAATGAACGTTCCATGAATCTTTATTCCGGCACACCTCTTTCTTTCCCCGGGAAAGGTAGTTTGAAAGCGGTAGTGAAACAGGCGGAATAAGAAGCGTTACCGGTGAATCCGTGTGATTGTAGACGGTATACCCATCATGTTTCTGCTCGGGTTTAAGGGTATCTTTGACATCTTCAACATCATCCATCTTAGCAACGTAGAGATCTAAAACATCATATATGCTGCCATCCTTAATCCATTGATACACCTCAAGGCTGTCACTTGCCGATCCTGTGGTTTCAAGAACATCGCGCAGGAGAATTTTAAACTGGAAAGGCAGTGATATATCGGTCCAGTTTTTCGCTTTCAGTGTAATCCCGTAAGGCTCTTTTAATGAGGTGGTATTACCGGATCCCAGTTTAATTGACTGGCTTTCAGCAGATTTAAACCAGATTAGCCGGCCGGGAACAAAGGTAAAGTTATCCTTGACATCATTAGAATATTCAATCCAGTTATTATCTTCATCGGGGTTTATATTATCCCAGCAGTATAGCCGGTACCGGTAAATATCATATTCCCACCCCTGGTCTTGGGTGATCGATTTGTCAAATATGGCAGCCAGGTCAGGCTCATCCAGCCCTGCAGGAGTACGCAGCGGCACCCATTCCATTTTAGGAACGCTCATTATTCCTACCTGGTCCGTATACACGCATCGTGAAACATCGGTGGTATCGGCAGTAACACCATCCCCGGCAATAACCAGGGCACGAACGCCAAAAGATTCGTTAATCACGTTAGCGGTAACTGTAATTATTGCTTTTAGCGAGTCAAACGTTGCACTCATAGTGTCAAATATCCCATACCCGTACCCCTCATTACCCGGGCCATACACCAGTTGCCATTGTACATTAGCAATATTATCGCTGATTGTAAATCGTGTCGGTATTATCATCTTGGGATATACCGTGTCACTGCATTCAGTGAGTGTAACGACCGGTGCCAGTGTATCGGCAAGTATCAGAAAGGGAGACCCCATATTTTTATTGGTAAGGGTATCCCATACTGCCCCATTACTTATTGTAAAGCCGTAGACGACATGCAACTCACCGTTTATGTATTGGTACAATCCGATATCATCTTTGGTGATCCCCGTGGGTAACTGTCCCCATTTCATACCAAGCAGGATAGGCGGCAGTTGGGTATTGACACCCTTGAAAGTAAAAGGGACGCCGCCGATGTCCACAAAACCGTTCGGCAGGGTACCCGGATTAAATGCGTAGAGTGTATCTTTGTAATCAAAGGAGACTGTTCCCTGCAGAAGTATCTTCTGATTCGCGGCATAGATCATATCAATACCACCGGATGTAAAGATAATGGGCTGCCAGGTAAAGGGCGGTATGGTCACGGTGCAGGCGACGGAGTCTCCCGGCGGGGCATTGGGGCCTGTCGCAGAATCATTTTGTGCACGCAGCCACATACCCACGGTATAGGTTGTATCAAACACGATGTCGTAATCAAGAGAAAATGAATAGGTCCCACCCGTACCGGTTACTTTACTCCAGGAGGGACTGCTGTTGGGATCCTTATAGGAGGTATCCGGATCAACACTGTAGGTATAGCCATACTGCAGCCAGGCGCCCTCGGGTGTTATACCGGTATCGACACGCCACGAAACATTAATTGCATTACGGGTAGTGTCAAACCATGCTGAATCAATGGTAATGGTATTCGGTACCAGCAAGGTACTATCGGGTTGCCCGGTGGTTGCGGTATCCGTCGCAGGATCAGTCGTTTTGGACCATAATCCATCCCGTAAAATCTGCAGGCTGAAATAATACCGTGTTAGTGGCGTGAGGTTTCTAACAGTGTCTACCAGCAATGCGGTTGTCTTGACGCCATGAGCATTACCCTGAGGCAGCGGTATACTGTATTCGCCGATGGGGATGGAATCGGTACTGAACCAGATAAGGACCGAATCAGTGCCCGGGTCAGGCAGGTCCCAGGTGAGCTTGACTGCATCAGACAGGGTCGTTGAAAATGCATGCAGGGTATCCAAATATTCAGGGCGTTTCTGTCCCGCGGTAAATGAGGTGTTACGGTACGCACTGGCAGCCGTGTTCTTCCCTATGACCCGGCATCTGCTGTATACGGTTTTCGTCTCAAAGGGCACTGTGCCGACTTTCATGGTGAATGTACAGGTATCCCCACCTGATTTCAATTCAGATATTGATTTCTGCGCAGACGAAAAAATTGAACTGAAATCAGAATAATCACTGCACTGGAACACAACGACGCTGTCCCGGGTGTCGCTGAGCGACAACGTGTTACCGACAGTAATCGTTGCATTATCCGTTCCGGTACTATACTCACCGGAAAGGGTCAGGTTGTTATCGGGACTGACCGTATCACCGAGAAATACTTTATTATGCTGTTTGTTAACAAGCGGGAACAGGGTATCCGTGGCGGCCGGGTCAACCCAGAAAATCGTATTGCTGAAACAGTGCAGCTCTTCACCGGGCGCATAGGGCTGCACCGTAATGGTATCGGTGATTGAATTATCCGCATCCTGTTTGATCGACAGGGTGGTATATTTCAGGATTTCCACGACATCGCCGGTATCACCGGGAAAATCTTTTGTCTGGTACAGTATCCAGACATGCTCGGCATAGCGAATTAACTGGTTGTCGCCGGTCGGGAATTCGGTTAAATCCTGGGATGAAGATATGGTGAGAACAACCTGCGACGTGTCATGCTCATTGAGCCTTGCGGCAACCAGCTCAAAGGGATTGGAGTACTTACCGACCTTCAGGGTACATACCGTACTGGAAACCACCCCGCCGACAGTATCGACAGAGGCGGTCGAATTCCAGACATTGCAGTAATACGTGCTATCATGATGTGTCGCAATGGTAACGGTACCGAGAAAGAGGGAGTCATCGGTCTGACCTGAAAGTGCGTTACCGTTTTTATACCACTGATACTTTAACGTTCCTTCTCCCGATGCCGCGATTTTCAGATACGCAGGGGTGTTATCCAGCAAACTTTTCGTTGAATCGAGATCTTTGGTGATAACCGGGTCGGCATAGACATCAAGATACGCGGTGTCACTGGTATCGGTGCCCTCAGAATTGGCCGCCACAATGAAATAATAGCCTTCATCCGCCTGGTCAGTATTCTGAATAAGAAAATCCGCCCCTTCACCAACAGAATCAGGTATTGAACTCGGTGTCTGCATGTAGAACCACTTAAATGTCGGTGGAGGATTACCAGTCGCTTTAGCGGTACCAAATGAAAAATTCTGATTCTCGCCGATGATGGTATCATTCATAGATGGAGCAGTAATATTGGGCCCGCCTACGCTGTGGAGAACTTTAAGAACGACAACCACACTGGTATCCGTACCGTAGCTATTACTGACAACACAGCGGTATGACCTTCCGCTATCGCTCAGCAGTGCGGTAAAAGTATAGGTAGGAGAGGTAGCATTGGTTATATTACCCCAACCGTTATCATTCTTCTGCCAGTTATAACTCAATGGGGCGGTACCGGTGGCAGTTAATGAAAAGGCACCGGTAGTATTTTCAAGCACTGTAGTATCGCGAGGTTCGACTGTTATCTCCGGCGGGCCGCCAATGGTAACAGATGCGACACGCGGAATCTCACTCCATACGGTCTGGTCGGTAGTATCCACCCGTTTTGTATTGGCGATAGAGCCGTTTGCTCTCCCTTCCGACAAGTCCCATCCCCGTACGGTGATTGATGGTACACCATTACCGCTGTTATCAGGGGCAAATCGCACTAAAGCCGTATTATTGATTAATCGGGCTGTGGAATCGGAAACTCCAGTGCCAAAATCACTCCAGGAACTGCCTGTTTTATATTGCCACTTACCACCCACACCGCTATTATCAACCATAACCACAGCGATTCCTGGATCGGGAAAACCTGCCTCCACAGAGAAATTATCGAGATATATTGTATCGACGTCATTTTTTTTACCGCTGACATTCCATATAAACCCCTGTACGGAATCCTTTTTCAGAGGTTTTGCATTGCCCCACCCTTCCTGTTTAAAATCCGTTGTAGTGAAATTTAACGATATCTCCGACCAGTTTGCTTTTGCGGGAACAATAGCATGATAGGTATCAAAGTCAGTAATATTCCTGGTGATCACGTGGAAGGTATGAGCCGGACCTTTGTAATAATATTTGAATTTCGTCACACCCGACAGATCACGTACCTGTTGTCTCAGTGTTGGATTATTTAGCGGTATTTCCTTAACTTCCAGACCGATTGATACATTGGGGCCGTATTTTTCACCCACTGGACCGAGACTGTCTCCGAGGGTATACCCGAGTTTTAATCCTTTTGTATTACTATACCCGGCGCTATCCGTTACGACGAATGCATCTATCCGGGATGTACCGTTATCACTGGTATCACTGAATACATACCACGGCCCGCCCCATGCAGTAGCATCGTCAGTAGAATCTTCAAAATCATCCAGAACCGGAAAATTATTAGGGACGGTAATATGACCGGTAATAAGAGAGTTAACAGTATTACCCGCAGGGTCAGTCTGGGTTTGGTCGACACTGCTTAAATCATTCACCGAATCAAGAATCGGTCCTGTAGCATACACAGATGAAATGAGGACTGATAAGAGGAAAAGGTGAATGAAAAATAATTTACCCATAGCGTAAAGCTTACCCGCAAGCATGCTCACTTCCTTTCCACCTCCCCCATGAAAAGAACAAATCCGTACTACTATTTTTATATATTATACAGGATCCGTCACCAATATGTTACAAAAAAATGTCTAAAATTTGAGGTATTTACTGATATAAATCAGATTATACACAAACAACCTGTTTGCTCCGAACCTTCCCCACTTTTAGACTGGATCCCTCTCTCCATTTTTATATCTTTAGAATTCACTATAATCGAGGTATTAATTATTAATATAATCAATATATAGAAAATTGCTTACAAAAATTACTCTCCGAAGAACTCCTCTTCGAGCATAGCACAGAGTGCGTGATACATCGGTTGATGGTACTCCTGAATACGGAATGTTATATCCGATGGAGCGCAGATAGTCACATCACAAAACTGAGCCATTGATCCGCCGTCCTTACCGGATAATCCTACCACACTCAGGCCCATTGCTTTACCAACATGAGCAGCGTTGCATACATTGGATGAATTACCTGAAGTACTTATTGCCAGCAGTACATCGCCTTTGTGCCCATAGCCGTAAACCTGCTGCGCAAAGACCATATCAGCATTGACATCATTGGCAAACGCAGAGAAGAGGGATACCTGGCTTACCAGTGAAATTGCCGGTAATGCACGCTGCAGTCCATCACAGAGCGCTTCACTGTTCTCAGCATTCACCGAACGGATCTTTTCTGCATCCTCAGGTGATACCTTACGCCTGAGCCTGAATTCCTTCATCAATTCACCGACGATATGCTCAGAATCAGCAGCGCTGCCTCCATTGCCGCATACCAGCATTTTGCCGTTATTGGAATAACATTCCACCATGAGCGAAAATGCCTTATCAATTTCGTTTTTGCATTGGACAAGGACCGGATAATTGAGAAAGAGGTCTTCGAAGGTTTTATTTACTGAAGGTTTCATTATAACACCTTTTCCCTAATTAGTGCTTGTCCGAAAACGTCATTCCCGAATGTTTCTGCCGGGCGAAGTGCTCCGCAGGGGTGAATCCATGCCCTTATTTGTCCGAAAACACTGGATTCCCGCCAGAAGCATGCGGGAATGACGTTGAAAAGGTAGTTTCCGGCCAGACACTAATTAAAATTTTTGAGATAACTATTTATAAAAATATATATAAATGTTAATGGGGGCGGTGGAGTCTGTCTCATAAGCCGCTCGTACTGAGCTTTATCGAAGTATGAGTAGTTTTATTGTTAAGCTATTTTTAATCAACATTGATAAAAATCTAAAATGGTTATATATTTCTTCTGATAATATCACCTACCGCAAACTTATCACCGGACTCAACCACGGCAATACGATTTGTCAAAGCACGCTCAAGCGTATTGCCGTTGAGATCGGTAATGCTGGAGACAGAGATGTCATAGGGAGCGATTTTTTTATTTACCGGCAGGATATTTAATTTCTCCCGGGCAACAAACGGATTTTTTATATCAACTACCGCGGAGCCGTCTTTCAACAATCCTTTTACAACACCGACAACCCGAATGCGCGACTGCGCTTTGGAAGCCGATGTTTCCTGCATAGAGTAATCTTCACCATAAAACCCTGTTGTGTAGGGCCGGTGGTCGAGTTGTTCGAGTTCCTCAAACCATTCCGGTTCAGTTGAGTAGTTCTGAGAATTTTCAAAATAGCGGTCAAGTGCGGTACGATAGGTTTTCACCACTGCAGAGACATAATGCACGCTTTTGTTTCTTCCCTCAATTTTCAGGGAGTTGACACCGGTGGCAATAATATCCGGAAGTATTGGAAGTGTATTTAAATCTTTCGAGTTGAGAAGATAGACCCCCTGTTCATCCTCTTCCGCATGAAACCACTCGGGTGTGGCAGTATCGTCACTGCCCTTCGGGGCAATAGCATATTGAAACCGGCACGGCTGGGGGCATTCGCCCTGATTTGCATGGCGCCCCGTTAAATACGCCCCGAGCAGGCAGCGGCCGGATATGGACACACACATCGCGCCATGGATAAAAATTTCCGTTTCAGAGACACCCAGATCGCTTACCGCTTTTATCTGTTCAAGGGTGAACTCACGGGGCAAAACCACTCTACTGATTCCCTGATCCGCCCAGAACTTGACAGATCGGTTATTGAATGTGCCGGTCTGGGTACTGAGATGCAGGGGCATTTCACTGAGATACTCTTTACACAGAGTAATAATACCGGGATCACTGACGACAAATGCATCAGGCAGTATCTCCTGTTGTGACAACTCTTTCAGGAACGCTTCTATCTGCTCAAGTTGTGCATTGGTCGGCATGGTATTGAGTACTGCATATACTTTCTTATCCCTTTCCCACGCACAGCGCATCACCTGCGGCAATTCATCAGGGGAGAAATTCGGGGAGTTTGCACGTAAATTAAACGGCCCAATGCCGACATACACAGCATCTGCGCCATGGTTAAAAGCCGCCTCAAGGCACTCATAATTTCCAGCCGGGGCGAGCAGTTCAGGTTTTTTCACGGTTTGGCTTCCACTCCCCTCCCCCTAAATCCCCCAGAGGGGGACTTTTAAGGATAGTATCTATATTCTATTTGTAATTCTTTCGATCACTTTATCTATATTCTTCTCAATCTCATCATTTGTAAAACGAATCACTGTATACCCACACGCCAGTAAATACTCATCCCTATTTTTATCATACGATTTCTGTTTGTCATGAATATCTCCATCAACTTCAATTGCAATTTTATTCTCATGATTATAAAAATCTACTATATATCTCCCAATGGGATGTTGTCTTCTAAACCGTAATCCATTCAATTTCTTATTTGACAAATGCTCCCACAATTTCTTTTCACTGTCTGTCATATTCTGTCTTAATTTCCTCGCAATTTCAGTTATATAGCGGTGCTTATGCTTATATTTTTTCATGGCCATCTTATTCATTACAAGTCCCCCTCTGGGGGATTTAGGGGGAGGGAGGTGTAAAAAATCTATTTAACATCTTCCGGATTTGGTTTCTCTGTCTTGAGTACATCCTGTATCGCTTTTATATAGATCTCTTTTTGTTGAACACCGGGAATACTTTGAAAAACAATTTTATCCTTGACGATGAAGACGTTAGGTATTGATACGACGCGGAAATAGGTTGCGAGGCTTCGGTTTCTATCGATATTGATTTTTATTACTTTTATCTTTCCTTTATACTCTTTTTTAATTTCATCAATTATCGGCGTAAGCATTTTACAGGGGCCGCACCAGGCCGCCCAGAAATCAATCAGTACCGGGATTTTTGAGTTAATAATCTGCTGGACAAATATCTGTGAAGAGTCTCTGAATCCGATTGTTCCAGCGGGCGTAGTACCGGTTTGGGCATTCCCCGATATACTCAGAATCATTAACAGGAAAAGTAATTTTATAAACTGTTTCATAATTCTTTCGTAACTATTCAGGTGATGTGACTTTCTCAGTGTCATTGCGAGCGAAGCG
>CBDVBE010000064.1:0-21098 GCA_965372145.1 uncultured bacterium
TGATAATAGTATAGATAAAGTATAACTATAAAAAGCTATATATTTAATCGCTTAATCAACTAAGCAAAAAATATTTACACTTTTTACAATAAAATGCTTATATTATAATAAGATGGGGAAGGATATTCAATGATTTCAATTTTCGATTATACAGACTACAGACTATTTTTAAGAGATTTCTACGAAGCAAAAAAAGAGCTGGATCCTGCTATTACACACCGCTCTATTGCTGATAAAGTCGGCTTTAAATCATCCGGATTCTTTACCCAGATTCTCCAGGGAAAAAGCAATATTTCAGAGGAAATGGCTGACAGTTTCGCCTCATTCTGCAAATTAAAGAAACAGGAGCGTGCCTTTTTTAAAACCATGGTGGCATTCAATCAGGCCCGTAAGCACGCGGATAAAAAGCTATACTTTGAGAGAATGATCGGGTATAATAAAGGGAAGGTTGCTGAGGTTGATGCTGCCCAGTATGAGTTCTATGATAAGTGGTACTATACCGTTGTCCGCGAAATGCTGGCGCTTGTACCGGTAAAAGATGACTATGCTCACCAGGTAAAACTCGCCAAAATGATTACACCGCAGATTAAGCCGATACAGGTGAAACAAGCACTGCGGATCCTTGAAAAGTTGAAATTCATCACCAAAGATAAACACGGATATTATTTACGGGCTGACCGGGTTATTTCGACTGGGTATGATGCACAATCGGTTGGGATAACCAATTTTGCACTGGCATCGCTTAATATTGCCAGGGATGCGCTGCTGGATATGCCAAAAGAAGAACGGAGTATCTCGAATCTGACATTGAGCCTTTCGGATGACGGTTATCGTGAGCTGGAAGAGAAGCTGAAACTGTTCAGGCGTGAGGTGCTTGAACTTGCCTATCGTGACCGGGGAGTTAACAGGGTGTACCAGGTGAATTTCCAGGTGGTTCCGGTTACGGAACAGGTGAAGAAAAAGAGGAAAAAATGAGAACCGCTGTAACCGTACTAGTATCGATATTTGCATATCTGCTGCTGGGAACAGCCTCATGCAGTAATCCCGGTATAGTGGATACCGGTGAAGGCGGCGGTTCCGAGGTCATTGCGGTTATTGGAACAGTTGTTGACGAAGCCGGGAATGTGGCGAACGACACCAGGGTCACCTTGATCCCTGCCGGCTATAATCCAGTCAAGGACCCCGCCCTTGAAGACAGTATGACTGATACTACAAATACCGAGGGGCGTTACAGGATTACCATTTCAAAATCGGACACCGGCGTCTATAATATTAGTGCCGAGCATCTAACTGAAGAGACACGGCTGCTGATTGCAGGTGTCCCGGTTTATGTTGACAGTACAACTGATACTAATGATATAGGCCAGGGAACACTCAGTGAACCCGGTGCATTGAGAATTATCCTTATTGATACCTTTGATACTAATACGGGATATTTTTATATACCCGGTACGGACCTCTATGAGAAGATATCTGAGGAGCAGATTATTACTGATGTCGGCGGGGCAACCTATATCATATTTGATGCACTGCCTTCGGGTATTCTTCCTAATGTCTCCTACAATGAAGAGGGCTCTACAGTAAGCTCATTATCGCTGAAAGATTCTGTCGGTATAACATCAAGCGATACTTCGGATTTGATTTTAGGGGACTATGGGTTAGTGAAGGGAACAGTTCTCGATTTCACCACTCTTCCTGCACCGGATGTGCCGGTATACCTGGTTCCCAGTGGTCATAATCCATGTGTAGATCCAATTGCAGCAGTACGAACCGGTACAACAGATAATTCCGGCGAGTACCTGTTTTCACTTGTCAAAAAAGCAGCGTACAATGTTCAGGCACATCAACCGGACGACGGAACGCGGCTGCTTATCGCTGATGTCGTTGTAGATGCAGATACCGTTCAGAACCCCTTTGGTACACTGCACCAGCCCGGCGCTTTACAGTTCACCCTGCCCGATACGGTTGATACGGTGAACGGGTATGTCTATATTCCCGGAACCATTCTGTATGAACGCCTTTCTGAAGAAACGCTCATATATGATAATGGTTTACTGCACATGGTTTTTGATTCTTTGCCGGAAGGCAATCACACCGGGGTGTATTACGGCATACTGAATTCACCGGATGATCCTGTGGAACTGATTGGGAGTTTTCTCATAACACAGGGTGATACCACCGATCTGAGTTTACACAGGGAATGGTCCTCTTTCAATACCGGTAACTCCGGTATTCCCCAGAACAATGTCAGATTAGTAGTAGTAGAGGAGTCAGGCATTGTATGGCTTGGTATGCAGGATAGCGGTTTGGTCAGATTCGACGGCGCAGCATGGTCGGTTTATACTACGGGAAATTCTGTTCTACCTGGTAATATGGTATACGGATTATGCCGGGATAAAGACGGCAGCATCTGGGTTGGAACCTTTTCAGGTGTTGTAAAGGTACACAATGGTATCTGGACTGATTATACCATTAATAATGGAGCCATACCGGCCAGGCCTATCACTGACATTTCTATAGACAGCTCAGGTAACCGGTGGTTTGGCGATGCTCAAGGATGTATCAAGTATGACGGGACAGACTGGAGCCTCTCCCAGTATTTAGAGACCCATCCAATGTATGGGGTTAATGCAATCACGGTTGATATCCAGGGGGCACTACTGGTTGGCGCACAATACGGATTGTTTATCCATTCACAGAACGGGTGGGATCGTGTCCCTGTAGCGTTCCTCGTTCCGGAAAACAGTATCATCCATGATATTACTGTTGATAAGAAAAACGTTGCATGGTGTGCTACCAATTACGGTGTATTTACATATGCTAATGACACCTGGACCGTGTATGATAGTGTTACGGCCGGTCTGCCCGGCAATGCAATCAAAAGTGTTGTGGTTGACCCATGGGACAACATCTGGATCGGCACCCAGGGTGAAGGAAGTATTGCCAAGATAGGCGTTGTTTCCGGAACGTATACCGCTGCGAATACCCCGGTATTGCAGGGCGCCGGTGCAATTCAGTGTATTGCAGTTGAAAAGAAAAATAGAGTGTATTTCGCAACCGAGCGTAACGGGTTGCTAAAGGTTACATTTACACGGTAACCTGAATAAAGAGGGAGTGGACGTGTAGTTGCAGGGTAGAACCTGCAGTCCGAATAAAAGTGAGGGGGTTGTATTGTCATTGCGAGCGGTTATATACGAAACCGTATGGAGTTCTGCTGCGTATAATGCACTGAGTCATACACAGAGCGAACATCATCACCAAGGTTTCCCGGGTCGAGACCCTCGCAATGACATTTTTATATTCAATTAAATCACCTCTTGTAGTAAAAAATTCCACTCATAACAGTTGATGGTAATAATGGAGGAGAAGCCATAATAACCATTACGCAATGTCAGAGAACCTGACCTCTATACTAAGAATCAATAGTTTTTAAGAGAAAGCAGGATTTTTTATGATACCAGGTTGGAGTAATGGAATATTGGAGTACTGGAGTGTTGGATTTTATAGCTTTTTATCCATTATTCCATCACTCCAATACTCCATATAAAGTGTTAATTACAGAAATCCCGGTATCATAGCAAAATCTCAGAGATCAGGTGTTCTGAATGTAAACATTCTCTTGCTCAAATAAATGCCTGGGGAGTGAGGAATTCATTTGGACCTTTAAAGGAGGGGGAGGCCATGCATCATCAAAATATATCTGTAAAACGGGACAGGAGAAGTGCATCCGTTCGTTGGGTATGTTTACTTGTGGGTATCTGTATTGCTACCCTGTTATCGGATGAAGTGTGTAAATTGACCTATACCGGGTATCCTGAAGACCTTAATGATACGGCACTTGTGGTACCTGATAATATTGTCGCTTTATCTGAATATATCCATGTAGGATCGCCGATATTTGTCAATGAAAATGTAACTAACGAGCCCACCATATTTTTTGTCATCGATCATTCGGGGAGCATGTTTGAGGAGTATGATCCGAGTATAGACCCGAATGCACCCTATGATATCTGGGGAAACCGGTTCAATGTAACCCGTGATCTGCTTGATACCCTGTATAAAAAGGTTCCCAAAGCTGAGGTCGGTCTTGCAGTATTCAGGCAGTGGCCCTATTTCTTCCTGGAGGATGATCCTGATCTTTTTGAATCCTTTCCCGGCGAGGATTACTGGGGATACATTCCCCTCTTGCGGCTCGACTCAGTCTACCAACCGTCCAACAAAATGGGGTACCAGATAATTAAGGATTACCTTAAGACCGATACGGTAACGCTGGAGTATCCACCCTATTGGGATTTTGTTGACCTCGAATATATACCGACAGACTTCTGGATGAATGGGACGTATACCAACATCAATGATGCTCACGAGTGTGCCAAGGATGCCATGCTCGCCTCGCAACATCCTAAAGATCAGCATTTTGTCATTTTTATTTCTGACGGCCTGGCATCCTGGCCTGATGAGGCAATTAAAGATAATTATGTAAAGGGCATAGGGATGCCGACAACGTATACCGTTTTCTTTACTAAAGATTCAATGCCGCCCCCGTCGTTACAGGAGATGACCGACAATATCCGGGTCAATGGCTATTCTACCAGTAATCCCAGAAGCGAGCTCTGGGCCTTTGACAATACGGATTATGACAAACTCATGTCATTTCTCATGGACAGTGTGATATTTTCCATCGATCTCATCCAGACAAATAACCCTATACAGATCGATATTAATGGACAGACAAATCCGAATCCCTGGGATTCAACGGGATTTCTCTTTGGTGACCTGTTCCCCCTGATCGGCGACACCACCCCGTTCGTGCTGAATATCGATTATCATGTACTGGTTGATTCAATAACCCAGAATGGTGATACCATTTCATACGAGAAAGATACGACGACCCATATAGAATTTGAGGTTATTGTCGAGGAGAATGCTGTTCTTCCGGATTCTACAATTACCGACTGCTGGGAGCGGGCGCTTACGTTTTATCACAATGGCCAGCCCATTACTCTGGCAAATGAGACTATGGATAACCTCGAAATCCGGTTTAAAGAGGAAAAAGTTGATATCTGGTATGGCTATAAAGATGTGTCTGTGGAAATAACCAATACCGAGGCACCGAATCCCGACCTTGAAACGTTTACTCTTGAGGATAAAGGGGATTATTTCAGTTATACCTTTCCCCGTGAGGTTGATTCGTCACCGGATAAGAATGACGGTACCCTCAGCCATGCGGTGCTGGACAGTTTTGTTGCAACCTTTCGCAACCCGAAGCTTCCGCTTGACACACTGCGGATCACTATCCCCTTTAGAATAACCACGCTTATTGAGGTGAAACGGGGGTACTACTTTGACAACGATGCTGACGGGTACGTTGACAGTATCTATGTCGAGGTGGACGGGGATCTGACAGATGGGCATGTTTCAAAATTGAAAGATTTGATTGCGTTGCCGGCATTTCGCGGTTTCCAGAACAGCACCTGGCACCTGAGTGACGGCGGCCTTTATATCCTTACGGAGCAGAAGGATAAATCCGACCCATTTAAAATGGTTACCCATGTTACTGACCAGGATGTCCTGGTTACTGAAGAGGCAATCCTCTCTGAGGGCGGCTGGCTGATGGCTGATACGGTCCCTGTTATTGACTGTGTCGCCCCGATTATCATGAAAGCGCACCTCATCGACTATGAGGATGATCTGGTAACCGATACCCTGATTGTTGACTTTTCAGAATCAATCCATAAGGTAACCAAACATGAGCCGTTTTATTTCAAAAGCAGATTCAATGATGTGCTCTATACTACCGATGTCAGGCTGTCGGATTCTGATACCGCGAGAATGGTGTTTTATGTGCTCTCCTTTACAGCGCAGACCGGTGAGGTTGAACAGATGAGTCAGGGAGATTCAATCTGGATTTACTGGGAAGGGGAGCAGGTAACTGATCTGGAGTTTAATTATCAGAATAATCAAAAGAACAGGCGGCGGATGCTCACGGTCAAGAAGAAACTGTTGCCATTCACCCTCATCCCGGATGCCGTCTCACCGCTTGATCTGGGTAATCTGGACAAAATGGAAAAAATACCCGGGTTTATTACCGGTGCTCTCGGTGATGCCGGTCTGCTTGACAATTTATACCTTGAAAAAAACAAAGAGGGTGAATTGGTTGGCATGATACTGCAGGTGAAACCTGATAATCCCGAGAAACTGCACAATTTCAAGCTGGAAGGACATCTGACTATGTATGATGCGGTTGGCAATGAGGTGATTTTCGAACGGACTATGGGCTATCACAATGATACAAAGAGCCTGTTTTATGCCTGGAACGCACGGAATTCAAATGACCGGTATGTAGGGGCCGGCATATATGTAGCGATATTTACCGTGACGCCGTATACCGGGTCGAAGCTAATAAAACGGCCGGTGCAGGTATTACGGCATTTTATCGGTGTAAAAGAATAAGGGAAGGGGAGAATGATTATGACTAGAGACAATTGTGTGTATTACAAATGGGTAGGAAAGACAGGTATCCTCGTTATGTTGTTGATGACGCTTTTATCCGCGCGGGAGCTGTGCAAGGCTCGGCTTGACTGTCCGCCCGATTTTGACGGCGAAACAGTGTATGTCGGGTATGATGTGGTGATGCTTGCCGAAGCCTTTGAGCATTGCGCACCGACCGAGGTCCTGGAAACCGACACCACTCCTGATACGATATCGCTCTTTCTAATTATTGACCACTCGTCAAGTATGAGTATCATGGACCCGACATCAAACCGGTATAAAGGGGCCTGTGAGCTTATTGATTCTATGGCAGCACAGTCACCGGCATCGGAAATCGGGATCGCCGTGTTTTCAAACAAACTCCTGTATCACCATGACGATGATTCATTCTTCAAACAGTTATCCAATACCCAGGGGTGGAATGATTCTTATGTGCCGCTTACCAAACTGAACTCGCAGGTTGGCAGTATGAGCGCCACGGAAAAATTGAAATGGGCTATTGAAGTTGATCCCTCACAGCAGGATTTGGGCAATAATTATACGCTGGTTAACGGGAATTATAACAATTCCGGAAGGAATTCCTATACCGGCACCACCGATATATCACTTGCCTTTGAAGCGGCCAAAGAAGCATTTCAGTCGGCAACGTATGAGAAGAAACGGCACTATGTCGTTCTCTTCTCCGACGGTATTGCACAGAATGTTGATGCGGCACGCGAACCCTATCTGCTTGAGTATATCGACGGCGAGGACGCCGCGACTACGTTTACTGCCTATTTTGTCAAGACCGGTATGCCGATTCCTAACGAGATCAAGAATATGACCACGAATATTAAAGAAAACGGGTATTCGGCAACGAATCAGTTCAGTGATGTATGGCGGACGCAGGGAGAAATAAGCGAGTTCTTCGGTAAAATATTCGGGGTGATCACCGGAGGGATAAAGGTGATTACCAGCACGCCGAAAAGCATGACTATTAACGGAGTAACCAGCACCACATTTGACAGCGTTGATGCCTTTTTCGATCCCCTGTTCGCGGTACTTGACAAAAATGGTGAGTTGACATTGGATGTCTCGTATACCTGGCACTGGAATGACCCGAAAAATAAGGATACCACCGCTACCTATTCCGTGTCGGTGAAACAGGCGAGTAATCCCGATCTCGAGTCTATTGACTGCTGGAACCAGGGGCGGCTGTGTTTCGTATTTGATGGCGCTGAAATCAGCTTTGCACGGCCGGATCAGCTTACCCTTGATCTCCGCTTCTATCCTCCGGACAGCGGCAACGTTCCATCTATCGGTACTACGGTCGCGGTAGAGCTGACCAATGTCGGCGGTTCGGACAAGCTTGATTTGACGTTGAACAAAGAGGCGCTTGGACGGTTTTACGAGGTGACATTCACCCGTGAGTATGCTGCGGCGGTAGCCGGTGACAACATTCTCCAGAACAGTGCCAATGACAGCCTCATTGCAGTATACCGGAATGCGGATATCCCGTTGGACACGGTCCGCCATGCGATAACCGTGAATCCGCCAATTGAGCTGGCAGTACATCATGCATTCTACAAGGACGAGGACGCTGATGGATTTCCCGAGATGATCGGGGCTATGCAGGCCGGAGGAGAGGTGCTTACCGGAGAAGAGTGTGATATGATTAAGGAATATATGGATATCCTCGGCCCGCGTAACATTGTCTATGTAGAATCGGTTACCCCCTGTTCCTATGGGTTTACTATTGCGATACCCGAAAATGATACCCGTGAACCGTTCACCGGCGTCTATTATGGCAATGCCGGTGCTATTGATGAAAAGGTCAACATTGAAGAGATAGGGCTGCCGTCAGGCCAGACATTCCCCTATACCAATGCTGAGATATACGACAGTATGGCGCCGGTCGTTTTAAAGGGGGTGTTCTGTCCGGGATTTATGAAAAAGGAAGGTGTGACTGTCCTGGATACGCTGGTAGTGACTTTTTCAGAGACAGTACCCACACCCACACCAACAGACCAGGAGCCCTTTAAATTTCTTGACCTGTCAGCAAATGATAATTCAAAAACATGGCGTATGAAACTAACGCCTGTTGTAAAACAAGAAAGTGCGGTTCAAACGTTCCTTGTGGAATCGCTCCTTTCACGGAATCCCCCCCAGTGGTACCCGCAGGATGGAGATTCATTATGGATCGATCATACCGCTCATGTCGAAGACCTGTTGCGGAATGTTCAGGATAATGAATTCAACCGGCGGGCACCACTATCTATTAAACCCTACCAGTTTGCAATTACTGTTATAGCGGTACCCAACCCTTTAACACCGGATGATCTGGAAGAGGTAATACCTATCGAAGGGATGGAAGATAAGCAGGGGATGGTAATTAAAGCGAAGGTTGTCGGCCCGTGGGTGCCGCATATCAGCCTGAAAGGAACGATAACACTCTTTGATGCAGTGGGGAACAGGATAAGGACGCTTGAAGGTGAGCAGATAGATGATGATCCCAAAGACGGTATCAAAGAGACCGTGGTGTTTGTCTGGGATGGAACGAACCAGTACGACCGCCTGGTCGGCAGCGGCGCCTATGTGGGTATTGTTTCTGTGGTCAGTGGTCAGAGTATAAGGAAAAAGCAGCAGATCATGCTGGGGATTCAGACCGAAACACCGTAATTATTGGAAATATAGGCATAAGTAGTTTTGTATAAAGTTAACAAAATCGTCCTCGTCCTCGTCCTCGATCCCTTAGATCGATTGAATTTTCGAGGACGAGGAAGACATGCAATGAAAATTTTAAACAAGTACTGGGTAAACTATAAAGGATAAACTATGACAATGAAAACCAGAACAACGGCTTTTTTGAAAATGTGGGTGGTGGGGCTCTTTCTATCAGGTATTGTTCATTCGGTACAGGCTGATGAGGCATGTAAGTTTTCTTATCTTGGTTTTCCCGAAGACCTTAATGACTCACAGGTTGTTGTTCCTGAGGATGTCGTTGCCATGTCCGATTTTATCCCCGTGGGAACACCGACCGAAATTATTGAGCAATTCATTGGCGGTACGCCCTCCATAGTATTTATCCTCGATAACTCTTCCAGTATGTTCAGTGATATGGATCCGGACGGGGCCAGGTTCTCCGTTACCGAGGCGCTGGTGGATACTATCCTCACTATTAATCCTAAGGCACAGATAGGGCTTGTTGTTTTTGGCACCACCCTCTATTTCGAACCGGGCGACGACGTGCTTTTCAAGACCTGTCCTGCCCCGGATGTAAGCGGCGGCTATATTCCCCTGTTGACGCTCAACGAAACCTACCAGAGCACCCTGGCGGGAAACAAGACCGGGTATGAGATCCTTAAATATTATCTGCGGACCAAGATCATGTTTGTTAATATGGTATGCCTGGAATATCAGCCCTTCGGTGCGCTGAATAACTCCAGTACCAATATTTATGCCGGATTTGAAGCGGCAAAGGATGGTATGCTTGCATCTCCCTATCCGAAAAAGGACCATTACATCGTCTTCTTTTCCGATGGTGAAGCCACGGCCGGTGGTGCGAACCAGAATGCATTCATCGCCGGTACGAATGTACCGACAACCTTTACCGTGTTCTTTACTCCCCAGGGCCAGGCGCCCCAGAGCCTGCTGGACATGACGCAGAACATAAAAACCAATGGCTATTCGAACTCAAATTACCTGACCAACCTCTGGGCGATTGAAGCCGGCCATGATGCGCTGCTGAAGCTTTTAATGGACAATGCCATAGGGCAGATAATCAATCACGTATTTACCGCTGAACCAATAACAATCACTATCAACGGCATCGATCCGGTAACCGGATGGAATGACACGGGATTTACCTTTGATGATCTATTCCCGCTGACCGGTGAAACAACGGATTTCACTTTTGAAATCGGTTATACGGTATTCAAGGATTCTATTACCGCTAATGGTGATACTGTCCAGATCGAGATAGGCGATACTACTCACAATGTAAACTTTGATGTTGTCATCCAGGACGGTGCGGTTGTCTCTGATAAGCTTAACATTGAGTGCTGGGACAGGGTACTTGCGTTCTATTACAACGGGTCTCCCGTTACGCTGGTTGATGAGACTATGAACAGTCTGGAAGTCCGGTTTACCGAGAGTATGATCGATGTGTGGTATGGGTATGAAGATGTCTCTGCCGTTGTTACCCATGCCCAGGGAACTACACTTGATGTGGAAACATTTGATTTAGAAGACAAGGGGACCTATTTCAGCTATACCTTTGTCAGAAAGATCGCAAGCCCCAATTCCGGTGACGGTATCCTACAGCATCAGGCAGCAGACAGTATTATTGCGATATTCAGGAATCCCAAACTGCCGTTGGATACCCTGCGCATTGCAGTGCCTTTCAGGTTAAGCGGCGCTGTTATGATGCAAAATGCAATATACTTTGACAATGATGCAGAGGGGTTTGTTGACAGCATTTTTATCGGCTTGTCTGGGACTAAAATAGAGGAGAACCTCGACGAACTGGTGGATGTGATAACACTGCCGGGGCACCGTAATTTTGAGGTAACGGATTACAGCTACGTAAACGACGGTATCGCGCTGAATGTTACTGAAAGAGCAACACTGCCGCAGACCTATGTCACCTGGGAAGATTTCCTGCTGATTACAGATACCCTGTTTCTTCAGAACGGCGGCTGGCTTCTGCCCACACTGGACACCATCCGGATAATTGATTCAATAGCGCCAATAATAATGAAGGCGAGCCTCATTGATTCAATAGTAACTATAATGAGTGGCCAGAATGATTCTCTTACCGGTTTAGGCACTGATGAATTGACTGTAATTTTTTCTGAGACAGTTGAAGCGCTGACAGAGGAGAGGCCGTTTAAATATTACAGCAATGGTGAGGCTAAGGAATTCAGTGCTAAACTAAGCCTGCTCAGTCAGAATGCGAATATGGGCAGATTCAAGGTTGATGCATTGTATGGTGTGAATTCGATTGTAGATCAGGATTCCATCTGGGTAAACTGGGCACTGGCTGACAATGTGTATGATGCAATCGGCAATGAGCAGGATAATCCGCAGAATATCCGCCGGCCTATAGAGGTGACCGTGGTTAACGTGCTTATTAAAGGGCCCTATGAACTCGTTTTAAAAGCGACACAATTAGATCCGGATGAGGGATTGGCATTGCCCGATTATTTTACCGGCAATCCGGATATCATGGAGATGCTCGAGTATGTCTCCGTTGAGGGTGACGGGGATTATCAGGGGATAATGATAATCATGCTTGAACCTGATGTCCTGGAAAACGCCCCGGAGGATCAGGGGTATGCAGCAACGCTGAGCCTGTATGACGGCGTGGGTAATACTATTCTTCGGGATGAGGACATGGCGTATGTCAAGAAGATAAAGAGCCTTGTGTACCTGTGGGATGGGAGAAATATGCAGGGCAGATATGTCGGTCCGGGCGGGTATCTGGCATATACCACGATCGATTATCTGAATGGGAGCAGCAGGCAGGTTGATTATCAGAAGAAAAATGATGAGGTAAGAAAGCTGGTAGTGGGGGTTAGGAAATAACTGCTGAAGTAAAAACCGAAACAAATAAATATAGAAGAGTGCACTCTAAAAACTTTACAACAAGGAAAATCGGTATTTAACATGGCAGTAGGGGCACAAAATTTTGTGCCCCTACTGCACTGAAACGTACTTTAAATACAGTAGACAGACTTTTTAAAGTGCACTCATAGAAGTAAAAGTATAAACCAAATTATTCAGTGAGGGAGAGAGAGTGAGAACAATACAAAAGAAAACGGTGTTTCTTAGTTGTCTGCTGTTTCTTGTATTCGGCTTTATGACAATAGCCTTTACAGAAGAAGCATGCAAGTTTTCCTATCTGGGTTTTCCTGAAGACCTGCATGATTCGAGTGTTGTTGTTCCTGAGGATGTTGTTGCCATGTCTGAATTTGTCCCGGTAGGTACACCGACACAAATTATTGAACAATTCGTCAATGGCAGCATCCCGTCGATTTTCTTTATTATAGACAATTCATCCAGTATGAATACACAGTACAATGATATGTTTCTGGCCAGTGACCTGTTGGGAGCACGATTTACGGTAACTGATGCTCTTATCGACACCCTGTTTAAGAAATGTCCCAAGGCGCAGATCGGCGTTGCCGTCTTTGGATCGACGCTCTTTTTTGATCCCAATGATGATGATCTTTTTGAACAATGTCCTTTGGAAAACAGGGGGGCATACATACCCCTTCTTACTCTTGAACAAACCTACCAGAGTACGGAATTAGGCAGCAAGAGCGGGTATGAAATCCTCAAGTACTACCTTGAAACAGATACGGTGACTACCGGCATGATCCAGTTTCCCTATCTGGATCTGGTTCATCAGCCCAGTGACCCAATGCTGGGGACCTTTCAAAATGCATCGACCAATATAACGGCAGGTTTCAGGGCGGCAAAAGATGCGATGCTCGACTCTCCCCATCCAAAAAAAGACCACTATGTCATATTTTTCTCCGACGGTGAAGCCACCGAAGGGGGAAATGAATTTGAACAGGGGACAAATGTCCCGACCACCTTTACTATTTACTTTACAAGTAACAGCCAGGCACCGCAATCACTGGTGACCATGACACAAAATATTCAGGGTAACGGCTATTCAATATCCAACCCGTTAAGTAATCTCTGGTCAATTGAAGCGGGGCATGACACCTTGTTGACGTTTCTGATGAATAACGTCATTGGGCAGATAATTAATCAAATAATCACTGCGAATCCTTTTACGATTACAATAAACGGTATCGATCCGGTTACCGGCTGGGACAGCACCGGCTTTACCTTTGACAAACTTTTTCCACTGACCGGTGAAACAACTGATTTTACCTTTGAAATCGATTACGAAGTATATAAAGATTCTATAGCAGATAATGGAGACACGATAAAAATCAAAGTGGGTGATACCACTCATAATGTAAACTTTGATGTTGTCATAGAAGACGGTGCAGTGGTTTCGGATAAGATAAACATCGAGTGCTGGGACCGAACACTTGCGTTTTATTATAGCGACGCTCCGGTCGGCCTGGTGAATGAAACCATGAACTCGCTGGAGGTCCGGTTTACCGAGAGAGAGGTGGACGTACTGTATGGCTATACCGATGTTTCGATTATCGTTACTCATACCGAGGGAACTACCCCTGATGTGGAAACTTTCGACCTGGAGGACAAAGGCACCCATTTCAGTTATACCTTTATCAGGCAGATTGCAGCACCTAATCCCGGTGACGGCATACTGCAGCATCAGGTGATAGACAGCCTTGTCGCGATATTCAGGAATCCTGAGCTGCCGCTGGACACCCTTCGGATTGCAGTACCCTTCAAATTAAGCGGCTCAATAGTGCTGCATGAAGCAATATACTTTGACAATGATGCCCAGGGATTTGTTGACAGCATTTTTATCGGTTTGTCAGGCAACAAGATTGAAGAAAATCTTGACGAATTGATGGATGAAATAACATTGCCGAACCACCGGGAGTTTAAGGTAACGGATTACCGGTATGTATACGATGGCATCGCGCTGAATGTCACGGAAGGAGCTTCTATACCGCAGACGTATGTCACCTGGGAAGATTTCCTGCTGATTGCAGACACGGTGTTTCTTCAGAACGGCGGCTGGTTGCTCCCCACCTCTGATACGGTCCGGATAATTGATTCGATTGCTCCAATAATAATGAAAGCGAGTTTAATTGATTCCGTAGTGACCATGATGAATGGGACAACAGATTCTCTTACCGGTTTGGGCACAGATGAATTGACCGTGATTTTTTCTGAAACAGTGGAGGCACTGACAGAGGCAAGGCCGTTTAAATATTACAGCAACGGTGAAGCTAAGGAATTCAGTGCGACGCTGAGCCTGCTCAGTCAGAATGCGAATATGGGCAGATTCAAGGTTGATGCATTGTATGGTGTACCGTCGATTGTTGATCAGGATTCGATCTGGGTAAACTGGGCACTGGCCGGCAATGTGTATGACGCAATCGGCAATGAGCAGGATAATCTTAAGAATATCCGCCGGCCCATAGATGTTACCGTGGTAAACGTGCTTATCAAGGGGCCCTATAAGCTGATCTTAAAAGCGACACAATTGGATCCGGATGAGGGATTGGCATTGCCCGATTATTTCACCGGCAATTTTGATATCATGGAGATGCTTGAGTATGTCTCGGTGGAGGGTGATGGGGACTATAAAGGGATAATGATAATCATGCTTGAGCCTGATGTTCTGGAAAACGCGCCGGATGTTCAGGGATACGCAGCAACGCTGAGTCTGTATGACGGCGTGGGTAATACTATCCTTCGGGATGTGGACATGGCGTATATCGGGAAGACAAAAAGCCTTGTATACCTGTGGGATGGGAGAAATAAACAGGGCAGGTATGTCGGGCCCGGCGGGTACCTGGCAACGACCGCGATCGATTATCTGGATGGGAGCAGCAGGCAGGTTGATTATCAGAAGAAAAATGATGAGGTAAGAAAGCTGGTAGTTGGTGTTAAAAGATAGGAAAAGGAAGGTATTATGAACAGACTGTTACTGATACTGCTTGTACTTTTTCAGTGCACACAGGTAAAGGGATTAAAGGAGGAGACATCGGGTTCTCGTATGTATAAAAGCAAATGGAAACCGGTCGTGCATACTATCCATAATCTCGATTCAGTTATTTGTGAATACATCGAAGGGAATGACGGCCTTGAGCTCTGCAAAAAAACCTTTGAAATGTTTTCCGAAAGCCAGAAGAGTGCACTCAACATGTGTATACGATATAGCGGCACCAACGTCATTTTCATAGGTAAAGACATCAAAGAAACACACTGGAAGCATCCGACAAGATTGTCTTTTGTTATCTATGACAAATACTATGACCGTTTGGGTGCAGGGGACTTTGCCCTGGAGCTCACGGTGACAAACTCGTTTATTGATGGGATAACGTATCTCTATTTACTAAAGAAAAATGGATCCGGATACAATATCTCATATTTGTTAGGAAAAAGAAAGTTATAAGAAAACCTGCTTTATAAAAAAGTCCTCACCCTTCTCCCCATTCCGTTCTTACAGTCCCCACATGTAGGAATATCCCGGGGTGAGGATTTTTTTTAATTGAATATAAAAGAGGAACTTACAAGATAGTGTAACTAAAAAGGATTGTGAAGGTAATGAATAAAGGTTTTTTCTTCTTGATAGTAATGTGCATAATTTACGCTGGTTTCTCCATGCCGCCATGTGATCTCATAGCGGTAAGGGGCGGTTACCAGGTGAAAATAAAAATGCCTAAAGTGCAGATTATTACTGTAAAGGTTGCCAGGAAGGTATCGGGTGGAAAAAGGGTAGAAGAGTTATATCACAAGATTACCCTGCCCGGGTTTGCAAACACCATAAACAAGGGAAAACCTGCATTACTGAAATCAGCTTTCAAACTTGCTGTTGAAGATGAAATACCTTCCGTTGAAATATCAGATATCATAGAAGAAAAAATATCCTTAGCGCATAAAATATTTCCATCACAGGGACCTGAATGGTATTGTGTTCCGATATCAGAAAGCCCTTTTTATATAAATGAGAACCATTACAACTCAGGAGGAGAAATATCACCCTATGTCTCATTATCATCACCGTTTTTTATCAGGGGCCAGAAGGGGGTAAGTGTTGTATTCAATCCTGTAAAGTATAATCCGAGGGAAAATATTCTTACAGTTGCAAAAAGCTTTACAGTAACGTTTACCATGCAGAAACCTCAAACAGTCAAGTCATTGGGTTCTGGATTATACGATACGTACCTGCGGAGAGTTTTCCGGAATTTACAGGGAGCGTTAGGTGCTGCTGTCCGGTCATCTGAATTCCGGGAAAAAGAGGATTATCTTATACTTTCCGCTGACAGGTATATTGACAATAAGGACCTTCAGAGATTTATAGAATACCGGAAACAGTTGTACAATGTCGAACTCATTCCCTTTTCTGAAACGGGAGTTTCAAAAGAAGAAACTCGTGAGTTTATAAAACAGAAGATGCCGACATTTTTGCTCTTTGTCGGAGATCATATGGATTTCCCCTATTTTCTCGGACCGGAGCTTGCGTTTATTTACTGGGTTCAGACCTATCTCGATTATACAACCGTTGTTGGTGATGATTTTAATCCGGATATTTCTCTCGGTCTGTTTTTCGTACGGAGCGAACAGAGTCTTAAAAATATTGTTGATAAAACAATATATACAGAAGCACATCTTGACGAGATGGGTAACGGCTACCTCTGCTGGGCGGCAAACAACATACCCAACGGTCCCATGCCTGCTGATCATATTGAGACACTGTTCAATGAACTGGAGCAGGATTATCTGATTCGCGGCGGATTCGACGTAAAGAAAGTTTACACCCTGAACTCGCCGCAGGGCTCCGCACCGGAGGCGTTTGAATATTTCAACCAGGGCATCCGGTTTTTTAACTACAACGGTCACGGCTTCGAAACCGGGTGGTCCGGATCGAGGCAGGAGTGGTCGATTGCAAGCGCTCCTGGACAGGCTACCAATACGATCTTTCCCTTTGTCTTGTCAATGGCCTGCCTGACCGGCAACTTCCCGCACAACACCGGCTGCTGGGCCGAACACTGGATAGGGCACGAAAAGCTGGCTTCAGCTTTTATTGCCGCATCCCAGCCCTCATCCATCAATCAGCATGCCATGAACCGGGGATTCGGTATTGTACTTGCGGATAAGGAAATTACAAAACTGGGCCTGATGCATGACTTTTCAAAGGAGTACACCTTTGACTCCATCGGCACGCTGGCAAACAATCTTGCCATTGTCGGTGCTACGGAATACCACCTCTTCGGCGATCCGGCACTGGAAACCATGAGCCTGGTTAATACACCAATAGAGGTAAAAACAGCGGTACTGCTTGGAGAACCCGGTATACATGCGGTTACACCACGAACAATACATATAATCATTCCAATGCAGGGAGAGTATGATATTTCTGTGTATACGGTTAACGGCCGGCAGATGTATACGAAGAAAGCGGCTTTCTCCGCAGGTATCCATATACTCGTTTGGGATGGTTTCAGGTTTGGCAGGCAGCTATTTCTTGCCGTTATCAGAGGGAGAGATAGGGAATATACTGAAAAGGTTATTACTCTGAAATACTAATGTAACCTGTTCATTTGGAATATCAATATGAAAAAATGTGCTCTATTCTTAATCATTTGGTGCATCATTCAGATATGCTTTTCTCTGCACGCAAACCCGGCTGACACCTATATGCTTGTTGTCAAAAAGGGGAGCGGGAGCGGTGATTATGCCGGCGGCACGGTTGTGCAGATAGATGCGGATAATCCATCAAAGTACGGTGTGTTTCACAAATGGATAGGCGATACAGCAACCATAGAAGATGTAAATGCTGCTAAAACAACGCTGACCATGCCGGAGAAAGATGTTATTATTAAGGCTATTTATAAAGCAAATCTTCTTTTTGTTGCTATATGGTCAGGTTCCAGTGATGCATCATCCGTGGTAACACTTGATAACAGTAGCATCGTGTCAGATACACTGCTCAGTGCAGATTTTGATATGGCTGCAATAGATACGGTGAATGGTATTTACCCCTGGGGTAATATTGTCGCTTCGGTAAAGATCCCCTTCATAGGGGTAACCGGTGTTGAGCTCAACTATAAAGCGGATAAAGCATTTTTTGTTGCCCTTGAACAGAAAGGCCTCTCGGAAAAAGGGGAATCCTATCATAAAAAAGTGACAGCATCATCGTCATGGGAAACAGTGACGTTCGATGTCAATACATTTACCCAGCCCGAGTGGGTGCAGAATACTACCGATCTAGATCTGACGAAGGTTATCAGCCTGTCGTTCAGCCCTGAGGTGAAGGGTGCCAAGACCCACCTTGAATTGCACTATGTCTATTGTCCTATGCTTGGCGAGGCGACTGCCATACACCCGGTAACATCAAAATCGGAAACAGAGAGGTTCTCACTTGGTGAGGTAACGTTGGATAAAATGAATATTACCGTTTCCAGAGGAGGAGTATATACCTTGACAGCCTATACAATCAATGGCCGGCTGATTCATACTAGTACAAATACCTTTTCCACCGGAAAACAGTGTGTCAGATGGGATGGCCGTACCTATGGTTCACAATTGCTTGTAATCACTCTTAAAAGTAAGGACGTGAAATTTATCAGTAAAGCGGTTGTGCAGAGATAGGAAAATAACTATGAAAAGAAAGTTTTTACTTCTTATTATTCTCACCCTTGCGGTAGTTTCTGATGTATTTGCGCAATATCAGATGCAGTGTACTGAAGATCGCGGTAATGAAATAATACTTAACTTTTCCATTTTGCATTACGACTTCACAAATAAGCTGATTAATGGCGAACAATGTGTCGAAGTTCATGTTGATGATGCTTGCTATCTCAATGAAAAAGGTTTTCCGAGGTTACCCAAAATTACACAGAGTGTTATCATTCCCGATAATGCAGCCATGGGATTTGAAGTAAACAGTATCCGGTACAGGGAAGTGAAGGTAAAAAGAATTGTGCCTGCCAAAGGTGTCATTTACCGCAATCAGAATCCGGCTGATGTGCCCTATACGTTCAATGACATATATGAACAAGATACCTGGTACCCGTCACAACTCGTTACTCTCAGTAAACCGTATATCATGCGTGATATCCGCGGTATTGTAATCTCGTTCCAGCCGTTTCAATATAATCCGGCGTTGGGAAAATTGAAGATCGTGGAATCAATAATAGTTACTATTAAAAGGGTTGGGCCGGGCATTATTAATGTGCTGCAACCACGAAAGAAACCGGTCTCTCCGACGTTTGATAAAATATACCGGAGGCGGTTCATAAATTATGCACGGAATCGCTCCCGATATCCTGATGTTGATGATGGTGAGAGAATGGTTATTATTTCCCCAACCCATTATCTGAATGCGGTAAAACCGCTTGCGGAGTGGAAAAATAAAAAGGGAATAAAAACCACGATCCATGATTATATCCCGGAAACAGGCGGCGGTGCAGAGGGAGTCCTTAATTTTCTTCAGAACAAGTACACGACAGAGAACCTTGCCTATGTCCTGTTGATCGGCGATATCCAGGATATTTTATGTTTCTATGTTGAGGGCAGAGGAGGAGATCCGATATATGCCCTGTTGTCAGGAAAGGATAATTACCCGGATATTTTTGTTGGTCGCTTTGCAGGTGAGAGTGAAGCGCAGATCCGGACAATGGTGCACAAGGTCCTTCAGTATGAAAGGCATCCCGATCCCGACGGTGATTGGTACCGGAAAGCTATGGGCATCGCCAGCAGTGAAGGGAACCCGCCGGACAAAGAATGGATGGATGATTTTCGTGAAGTAATGCTTGCATATAACTATTCTTCAGTAGACCGGATTTATGAGCCGGGTGCTTCAAAGAGTGCGGTGACGGATGGGATACACGAGGGACGAAGCTGGATTAATTACATGGGACACGGTAATAAGGATTTCTGGGGTACCACCGGTTTCAGCAACCGGGATATCGAAAACTTGACGAATACCAATAAGTTGCCAATAATAATTTCAGTGGCCTGTTATAACGGTGATTTCTCCAGCGGCCTGCCCTGTTTTGGTGAAGCCTGGCTTCGGCATGGATCGCCAACCGACGCAAAGGGTGCCGTTATATGCGCAGCATCGTCAATCATGCAGCCATGGACGCCACCCCAGCACGCACAGAAAGAGATAGTTAAACATCTGTGTGAAGATACCTATATCTCTGTAGGCGGTATCTTCTTTAACGGTGAGATGAAAATGATTGAGAATGGTGATGGTGATAACACTTTTAAATCGTGGAACCTGTTCGGTGATCCTTCACTCCAGGTATTTACCGACAAACCGGTTGAACTGGATGTTACCTGTCCTCTGAAGGTTGGCACCGGGAAGCAGAATGTTACCATCAGTTTTGACGCGGCAATTGACGGAAGGGTGTGTCTGTACAGCAAAACTAATGGTATTGTCGGATCGAAGATCATCTCGGGTACTTCCGTTACCGTTGCTATCGATGTTGCTGAAAGTGAAACAGAGCTGCTGTTGACCGTTACCGCCCGCAACAGGATGCCGTTTCAAAGGAAAATCCCTGTGGGCACTACCGCAATAGTAGAAAAAGAAAATTCGACAACAGAGACTGGTTGCCGCTTTGGCGCAGCGCCCAATCCAGCTGATAGAAATGGTGATGGTATCACCTTTGCCTATAGGTTTCCTAATAAGGGACAGGCACGTCTTGCTGTGTATGATGCGGTCGGCAATACTGTGTATTCATATTCATTTCCTCCTGGAAACAACGGTACTGTCCGATGGGATCTGAAAAGCAGGTACGGGAAAGTTGTGGCTAAGGGGATATATGTTGCAATAATAACGCTGATTAATGCGGATGGTTCGGTGCAAATACTAAAAAAAGGAGTCGGTGTTATAGAACAATAACCTAAATTGAGCGATTGTTGGTTATGAATTTATTTCTTTATAACCTCACCTCCCTGCAAAGCTTGAGCTTGCGCTCTGCAGCCTCTCCTAC